>JALSSM010000403.1 GCA_026984275.1 Gammaproteobacteria bacterium | reverse complement strand
TATTAAAAATAAAAGAAATATAATTGATTTTACCGACACTATCTTCTCCCGCATTTGATTAACTATCATAAGAATAATACTGAATAATTACAAAAATACTGACCTCGATCAGTTATTACGCTATCTACGAATCAAAAAAAAAATTATTTTACAGGCCATATACCGGCATCAATCGCGCAGGCCTTTATCTTTGTTGCACGCCTCAATGGATCTCCTGTCAGTTTTATTTTGGGATCACGATTTTCGTCGCGTAAGAACTGAACAGCAGCATAGGTTTCATCAGGCTTACCGTTTTTTGCCGCCCAGCAATCTGCTTCATCTTCCAGGGTGTATGGGTATTCTTCTGGCCGCAACAATAAATGATTTCGAAATGCATGTGCAAAAGCGTGGGTTCGAAAAAAACCACAAGCAGCCCCGATCGCCATACAGATCTCGGGATTATAAATGACAGCAGACCCCCAGTTTGGATCGGCTCTGACTCTTGCTATATATTGCAGGTTAGTGTCAGTGATCTCCCAGAAAGCACCCGCGAAAGAGTTTTGACTTAACAACAAAGCAAAAGAGAATAGAGAGAAGGATATCGTTTTAATCAGCCGTTTTTTCATCATCTGATTTCTCCACACTTTCTTTCTTCTATCTCAGTTTTGCAGACAAGGGATTAGAGTCTATAGTACCCTTATAGTTTCATAACGATATGATTCGTTCCAGAAATAATCATGCAACCAAAGAAAACGGGATCTTCATTATTACAAATCCTTATCACCAGTTTTATTGTCCTGGTTGCAGGAGTAATGATCATAATGATAAACATTTACCGCTATTCTTTTGTGATTGAAGATATTAAGGCTGACGCTGCAATCGTACTTGGTGCCGCTGTATGGGGAGATTCCCCTTCGCCCGTATTCAGAGAAAGAATTAATCATGCTATAAACTTATATAAAGATGGCAAAGTCGATTACCTGATCTTTACCGGTGGTGTGGGTAATGCCGATGAACTGGCTGAATCTGAGATGGCCAAAGTCTATGCGATTGATAAAGGTATCCCTGAAAATGCGATCCTGACTGAAACGTCTTCAACAATCACACTTGAGAATATCCAGGAAGCAAAAAAGCTAATGAACCAGACCGGACTGAAGACGGCATTAATCGTCAGTGATCCTATTCATATGAAAAGAGCCATGATCATGGCAAAGAGAAGCGGGATGACAGCTTATACGTCGCCGACAACAACAAGCCGATACCGGACATGGAAAACGAAATTAGATTTCCTCTTATCTGAAACTTATTATTATATTGGCTACCTTGTCAGGTCTGTGGCAGAAAATATCAGGAACTAGGAGCCTGTCGGTTATTACGCTGGAAACAAAGCCGCATTACGTGAAATCCATCCTTGTATCTCCTGCTCTGCATTGATCGGGGTCTCACTCTGCACCTGTTTTTCTTCAAGATAGCCGTCGATATAACAAATTTGTTCCAAAATCCGAGCCCGGCAGGCATCTGTCTGTGATCGCAACCATATTCCGGTTTCATATCCGTGCTGCATTTTACGGACAAGTACAACCTGGCCGACAAACTTATGATCATCACCACGGACAGGAATCGTAATTTCAAGAATCGTCCCTGTGGCATGATGTTTTCGGGATGTGAAACACAATCCCAGTGTGCTTTTACCACTTCTGATTTCATCCTGATCAAGTTCAGGGAACTGTTTTAGTGGTTTCGTTTTAAGAAGGGCATTTTTTGGATGATAAATAAAGTCGGGTGCAATGACATCGACTGGAAAATCATAATGCCGACCTGCATCAATGCTCTTTTCGTGATCAATCGTCTTTGTTGTGTTTAGCATAATTTCACCTCTATCACTCATAACATTACCTATGAATAACAGTTAGTTAATAAAAGTTATTAAAGTAATTTAAGAGTATATTTAGTTAAACGTCAAGTTTTATTTTAAAAGCGCCAACTTAATCGACTTTTCTCTAAGGAAACACTGATCAAATCAGCGATTCCCTAGAAGCTGAGTGGCGTCGTTACGGCCATCATGATTGGTATTTTTAATCGATATGATTAATACGTTTGATTAGATCTATCAATAGGTTTCCTACACAATAGCTTTCACAGTGTTCATGGTGGTCATGAACACACCAATTTGAGGAAATAATTATGTTAGAAAATAGAGAGGGACAACGTGTCCCAAACGTTACTTTTAAGACGCGCCAGGGAGATGAGTGGGTAGATATCACAACCGATGAATTATTTAGTGGGAAAACCGTGATCGTGTTTTCTCTTCCCGGCGCTTTTACACCCACCTGTTCGTCAACGCATTTGCCACGTTATAACGAACTGGCTGGTGTCTTCAAAAAAGAAGGTGTCGATGACATTATTTGTATGTCGGTTAATGACACATTCGTGATGAATGCCTGGAAAGCTGATCAGGAATCTGAAAATATTACGGTTATTCCTGATGGTAATGGTGAATTCACAGAAGGGATGGGAATGTTAGTGGATAAAAGTGATCTCGGCTTTGGAAAACGATCATGGCGTTATTCTATGCTGGTGAAAGACGGTGTGATCGATAAAATGTTTATCGAGCCACAAAAACCCGGTGATCCGTTTGAAGTGTCAGATGCGGATACGATGTTAAATTACATCAATCCACAGGCGAGTACGCCTGAATCGGTTGCCATCTTTACAAAACCGGGTTGCCCTTTCTGTGCGAAAGCGAAGAAAATGCTGGCTGATCATGGCTACCAGTTTGAAGAAATTGTGCTGGGTAAGGATGCTACGATTGCGGGAATGCGTGCAGTCACAGGTGCTGAAACAGTTCCACAGGTTTATATTGGTGGTCAACACATCGGTGGCAGTGAGGCATTGGAAAGCTATTTGAGCGAAGGTCAAGCAGCCTGATCTCGGGCTTACTTTATTGGGGATCTCAGTTTGAGATCCCCTGATTTTCCGGATATTTAATCAAGACAGGAATTTCTCTAATGGAAAAGATTAAAAAAGAAGTTGTTATCATCGGTTCAGGTACTGCAGGCTTAGCCGCCTATCGTGCTGCCCTGCTGCATACCGACGATGTTCTCAAGATCGAAGGTGGACCTTATGGAACCACCTGTGCCCGTGTTGGTTGTATGCCAAGCAAACTCCTGATCGCAGCCGCTGAAGCCGCTCACAGTATCGAAAAAGCGCCTGGTTTTGGTATCCATCCTGGTGGTAAAACGGTGATCAATGGCCGTGAAGTGATGGATCGAGTTAAACGTGAACGTGATCGTTTTGTTGGTTTTGTGGTTGAATCTGTGGACAACATTCCGGCTGATCACAAACTTCGTGGCTATGCCAGATTTCTTGATGATCACACCCTGCAGGTCGATGATCAAATGATTATTGAGGCTGATCGTATTGTGATCGCAACCGGATCACGTCCTGTCTGGCCCGACATGTTTAACTCACTGGGCGATCGGCTGATCATTAATGATGATGTTTTTGAATGGGATGATCTCCCTCAAGCAGTCGCTGTCTTTGGTCCCGGCGTGATCGGTCTTGAGCTTGGTCAGGCATTGCATCGTCTCGGTGTCGATGTATTGATGTTTGGGCGTAGTGGTACAGTGGGTCCTGTGACTGATCCTGCGATACAGGAATATAGCCATAAGACCTTTGCAGAGGAATTTTATCTGGATACAAGAGGTGAAATTCTGAATGTAGAACGTACAAAAGAGGGTGTCGCCTTAAAATACAAAGATAAGCAGGGCAAGATTCAGGAAACCCATGTGGATTATGTTCTCGCAGCCACAGGAAGAAAAGCGAATATTGATAATCTTGGTCTGGAAAAGACATCATTGGAACTGGATGAATCTGGCTTGCCAATCTTCGAACCCTACACCATGCAATGTAGCCAGCCACACATTTTTATTGCCGGAGATGCCAATGACGAGATCCCTTTGCTTCATGAAGCGGCTGATCAGGGCAAGATCGCAGGTGATAATGCTGGCCGTTATCCGGCTATCCATGCCGGATTGAGACGAGCACCAATCGGTGTTGTATTCAGTGATCCGCAAATTGCAACAGTTGGAATTGGCTGGAAAAAACTCACCGAAAAATATAGCAACTGTGAGTGCCTGGCGACGGGTGAAGTATCATTTGAAGATCAGGGACGCAGCCGCGTCATGCTGAAAAATAAAGGCTTGTTACATGTTTATGGTGAGCAGGGTACGGGGTTATTTCTTGGTGCAGAAATGATCGGTCCGGCGGCTGAACACATCGCACATTTACTCGCCTGGTCCTTGCAAAATCGTATGACAATCTCACAAATGTTGGATATGGCTTTTTATCATCCCGTGATCGAAGAAGGCGTGCGTACAGCCTTACGTGATCTGAATGAGAAACTTCATCTTGGTGAGAAAGGCCTGAAGAATTGTCTGGATTGTGGACCAGGAGCTTAGTGGTTTATTTAGACCATCAGTGTGGTTCCTCTGCAACCAGACCCGCTTGTTTCAGAAAAAAACATGATTGATCAAATACGACTATAAATAATTTTATCTTATTGTTTTTTATAATTTTATTATTTTTTCTGTCGAAAAAATAATAGGTGGCACAAACAATGCCATGAATAATATGACTACGGCTATTCGTGGTCACAATTTTAAACTAAAAAATACCTTTGGAGGTAAATATTATGAAATGGGAAACTCCTGCATACGAAGATCTGCGATTCGGTTTTGAAGTCACTATGTACATCATGAATCGTTAAGATGTAGCTCCGGGAGAAGTTCCCTGAACTTCTCCCTTTTTCTATCGTAAACTTAAACTTCTTTTTTCTTTTCCTGGATACAAAACAACACTATGCATATAAGGATTTTAGGCTCTGGCGCGGGCGGTGGCTTCCCGCAGTGGAACTGTAACTGTAAAAACTGCAGCAGAGTCCGCTCAGGTGAACTACAGGGGACATCAAGAACACAATCTTCCATTACAGTGAGTGCCGATGGTGAAAACTGGGTTTTGATCAACGCATCACCCGACATCCGGGCGCAAATTGAATCTTTTGCACCACTACAACCCGCAAGAAAAGTACGAG
Organism: Gammaproteobacteria bacterium; assembly: GCA_026984275.1. Classification (GTDB taxonomy): domain Bacteria; phylum Pseudomonadota; class Gammaproteobacteria; order CAJXQU01; family CAJXQU01; genus CAJXQU01. Next base: position 2,652 of record JALSSM010000403.1, on the reverse strand, counting down.
ATACAGGCATCTGTTCCATCATTATTACCGATGCACAGATCGACCACACAACAGGTTTATTGATCCTCAGGGAACATGACAAGCCCTGGGATATTTATTGCACCAAAGAAGTCCACGAAGATATGACAACAGGTTATCCAATCTTCAATATTCTCGGACATTTTCGTGGTGTGAACTGGCATGAAGTCATGCCTGACGAATCATCATTTACAATCCCTCAGGCGGAAGGATTACGTTTTACCAGTGTACCACTCAAAAGCGAAGCACCTCCCTTCTCTCCGCATCGTCACAATACGGTTGCAGGAGATAATATTGGCTTACTGATCGAAGATTTAAACACGGGTAAATCTGTATTTTATGCACCCGGTCTGGGTGTGATCGATGATACTGTTTTTAACTACATGGACAATGCAGATGCCGTGCTTGTCGATGGAACCGTCTGGACCAATGACGAAATGTCCCATGAAGGCATCAGTAATAAGCTGGCCAGTGAAATGGGGCATTTATCACAAAATGACGAAGGTGGAATCAAGGAAACGCTATCTAAACTTGAATCCACGCGAAAGATTCTTATTCACATCAATAATACTAATCCGATCCTTGATGAAACATCTGATGAAAGACGCCAATTGAATGAAGCTGAAATTGAGGTGTCTTATGATGGTATGGATCTGCATTATTAGAAATTAGCGATAATTAAAGGAACAGTTAATGAGCAACAACGAAAAAAAACCATGGACTAGAGAAGAGTTTGAAGCAAAACTCCGTGATAAAGAAAAGTATTATCACATCAATCACGAGTTCCATATCCTTATGAATTCCGGGCAACTAAACAAAGAAGCAGTCCAGGGCTGGGTCGCTAATCGTTTCTATTATCAGGAAGCCATTCCGATAAAAGATGCTGCAATCATGTCCAACTGTTGGGACAGGGACACTCGCCGACAATGGGCGCAACGAATTCTCGATCACGATGGTACAGAAGGTGATGAAGGCGGTATCGAAGCATGGCTATTACTTGGAGAAGCGGTTGGTTTAAAACGTGAAGATCTACTATCACATAAATTCCTGCTCCCAGGTGTGAAATTTGCTATTGATGCCTATATCAACTTCGCAAAACAACAACCGTGGGAAGTAGCGGCAAGCTCATCATTAACAGAATTATTTGCACCAAAAATTCATCAGAAACGTCTTGATAAATGGCCTGAATTCTATCCATGGATTGATAAAAGAGGGTATATTTATTTTCAAAAGAGATTGAGTGAAGCGCGACGTGATGTCCAGCATGGTCTTGATATCACACTGGATTACTACAAAACGCGCGAAGAGCAAGAGTTTATGCTCAGGGTTCTACAGTTCAAGCTCAATATTCTCTGGACAATGCTCGACTGTATGTGGATGGCTTACATAGAAAAGAAGCCGCCCTTTCACAATTGCGAACAAGCTGATCAAATTGGTAGTTTAATATTATGAGCGACAATGAAATGAAAGAAGCGATCACATTAGACAATATTCCTGAAATTTCCCCCATGTTTCGTCTGCAATGGGAAGAAGTTCAGAATGCCTTCGTGATCCTTTATCCCGAAGGCATGGTCAAACTTAGCCAGAGTGCCGGCGAAACACTGAACTGTGTAGATGGAAAAAAATCAATAGGCGATATCATCAAAACACTCGAAGAAAAATTCGATGGCGCTGATCTAAAAGATGATGTATTGCAATTATTTGAGGTATCAAAGGAAAATGGCTGGATTAAAACAAGTTAATCAGGCAGGTCACCAACTTACACCGCCCTTATGGCTACTTTGTGAGTTAACCTATAAATGTCCACTACAATGCCCTTATTGTTCTAATCCAACAGACATTGCTGCCTACAAAGACGAACTCTCTACTGACGACTGGATTCGGGTTATGCGTGAAGCGCGCGCCATGGGGGCTGCACAGATTGGATTTTCTGGTGGTGAACCACTGGTTAGACAGGATCTCGAAGTCCTGATCGCAGAGGCCCGAAAACTGGGTTTTTATTCCAACCTGATCACATCCGGTGTCGGAATGGATGAAGATCGGATCAAGGCTTTCAAAGAAGCCGGTCTCGATCACATCCAGATCAGCTTTCAGGCCAGTAATGAAGAACTGAATAATTTTCTCGGCGGCACAAAAACTTTTGCCCATAAACTTGAGATGGCCCGACTGGTTAAAAAATATGACTATCCGATGGTGCTGAATATTGTTATTCATCGCCAGAATATTGATCAAATTGAGGACATCCTCGACATGGTTGTGGCTTTGAAAGCTGATTATGTAGAACTGGCGAGTACACAATATTATGGCTGGTCTTTGCACAATATCGATCAGTTACTACCCACCCGCGATCAGCTCGAGCGTGCGGAAAAAATTTCCCATGAATATCAGGATCGATATAACGATCGAATGAAGATCATTTATGTTGTGCCAGACTATTTTGAAGATCGTCCCAAAAAGTGCATGAATGGCTGGGGAAATATTTTCCTGACGATTGCACCAGATGGTGTTGCCCTGCCTTGCCACTCTGCACGTCAGCTACCAGGAATGGATTTACCAAATGTTCGTGATTTCAGCATCGAACAGATCTGGAATGATTCAAACGATTTCAACAAATTCCGGGGTATGGAATGGATG
>JALSSM010000402.1 GCA_026984275.1 Gammaproteobacteria bacterium | reverse complement strand
AACGCATTAGCCATACTGATATTCATGGCACAACTACCGGAACTAACGAATGTAAGCTGGCATGTTTATGCCATGACAGCGGCTGGCCTGGGCATTATCTATCTGTTCCCTTATGTACCCGTGATTGGAAAATCTATCCCCTCCCCCTTGGTCTGTATTCTTGTACTCTCGTTCATTGCAATATTTCTGAATTTAGATATTCGCACTGTTGGTGATATGGGTGAGTTACCGGACACCTTACCGGTTTTTCTCTGGCCAGAGGTTCCCTTCAACTATGAAACTCTGGCAATAATTTTACCTTATTCTGTTCCACTGGCGATCGTCGGCTTACTGGAATCCTTAATGACAGCAACTATCATTGATGATCTGACAGATACCGGCAGTGATAAGAATCGCGAATGCAAGGGCCAGGGTATTGCTAACATTGGTGCTGGTTTAATAGGTGGCATGGCGGGTTGTGCGATGATCGGACAATCGGTGATTAATATTAAGTCGGGTGGTCGTGGTCGATTATCGACTCTGGTTGCCGGTATTTTTCTACTGATCATGGTTGTATTTCTCGACGAATGGATAGGTCAAATTCCAATGGCGGCACTGGTCGCTGTGATGATCATGGTCTCAATTGGAACCTTCAGCTGGAGTTCTATTCGTGATCTGAAAACACACCCGTTTTCAACGAATATCGTTATGATCATGACTGTCATTGTTGTTGTCTGGACACATAATCTGGCTTTAGGCGTCTTTGTTGGTGTGTTATTAGGATCACTGTTCTTTGCCAACAAGATCAGTCACTTCATGTATGTTGATTCAGAATATGATGAAGAAAACGATACGCGAACCTATCATGTGATCGGCCAGGTATTTTTTAATTCCGCTGACAAATTTATTGCTTCTTTTGATTTCAAAGAAGCCGTTGAAAATGTTGTTATTGATCTGCATCGTGCACATTTCTGGGATATCACTGCTGTCACCGCACTGGACAAAGTCGTGATCAAGTTCCGTCGTGAAGGTGCTGAAGTTAAATTGATCGGTCAGAATGAAGCAACATCAACAATCATCGATCGTTTTGGTGTTCACGACAAGCCGGAAGAAATTGAAAAAATTATGGGAGGCCATTAATGAACAATAAAAAAAACCAAAAAGTCCTGGCTTGTATTGATGGATCAAAACTGAGTGAATCTGTCTGTGATTATGCCGTGTGGATTGCACAACGTGTTGGTGCCCCATTAAAACTGCTAAACACGATCGACCATCATCATGAAACAACCTCTCATACAGACTTGTCTGGTAACCTTGGTGTCGATAGCCGCGAACATCTACTGGAAGAAATAGCCAATGAAGAACAGCGACAAAGCAAATTGCGAATGCAACAGGGTAAAGCTATTTTACAGGCTGCAAAAGAACGCGCAATTCAAGGTGGTATTGCCGATCCGGAAATCTGTTTGCAACATGGCCGCCTGATCGACTCCCTGATCGAATTCGAAGAGAGTATCCGCGTACTGGTAATTGGAGCGCGAGGAAAAGTTCATGAAGATCAGGCTCATCAGATTGGAGCAAAGTTAGAATCTATGATCCGTTCTTTACATCGGCCAATCCTGGTCACCTACGAAGTATTTAAAACACCACAACAGAT
>JALSSM010000401.1 GCA_026984275.1 Gammaproteobacteria bacterium | reverse complement strand
CTTTCCCTCAAAAAGGCTGGCATACATTGTCTCTGCAATTACCGATGGTGATACCAAATGAAGATAAGGAGTCTTACCTGAGTCGTTTTGATGAGTCTGTTTCCCGGGTTAAAAGCGGAATGGAATTTCTTAAACAAAAGAATATTTCTAATATTGTCCTGGTTGGTCATGGCATAGGAGCAGCCATTGGGCTTTTCTTCGTCAATCAAAATCCACAGGCACCTGTGACAGCCCTGGTGGCGATCAGCTTGCCCGGTGAAAACGCCTTGAAACCACAGAAGGAGCAGGAAACAGGAAAAGCGGTTGTAGACATTTCTGAGCCAGACCCCGCCAGTGAGGAAAAGAACAAGCAGGATGAAAAGGGCCAAACGGAAGATCCTGCCCAAAAAGCCAGTCCTTCTGACGATAAACAGGAACAACCTGAGAGGAATTTATACGCTGAGATGAAGAAGATCAAAATTCCTTTCCTGGATGTTTATGCACAAGTTGATCATCAGGATGTCGTCAGAGAGGCACTAAAACGCTCTGAACTGATGAGTAAAACTGATAATCAGAAATATTCTCAATGGCAGATAAAAGGTGCCGACCATTATTTCCGTGGTGTTGAGCCGCAGTTGATGAAGCGACTGCGTGGTTGGTTGAAAAATTATGCTTCAGGTATGGAAATCCCCCTTCCTTCCTCATAATGTTGCCAATTGTGTTAGGATCCTAAAAAAGTGTAAGCTTAATAATGTTTTACACAGGTATTCAGTAAAAAAGAGGCATTATCTGCTTTAGGATAAATCTCTCATGGGGGAGAATATTTTTGAATACTTACGACAAATATTTATGGTCTGGATTTTTACTGGTTTCTATTTTCGTAACCGGTTGTAATGGACTTCAGGTTAAAGAAGGAGCCTGGCCAGCAGATCAGATCAGTCTTCAAAAAACGCAAGACACACCGAGCACGGTTAATATTCAGGGATTAGCAAAAGAGTTTCCAGTCATTCTCTTCGCAGAAGGAAGCACTCATCTGAGTATGAAAGCCCGAAAGCAGATCCGTGAAATTGCACGTCAGCTTAATCATCCTGATATTCTTAACCAAAATATTGTCATTGAAGGTCATTCAGATACTTCGGGTGATGCTCATTACAACATGATTTTATCAAGGAAAAGAGCCGAATCCGTCAGTCGTGAGTTAGTGATCAATGGTATTCGGGACAGCCGTCTGATCATTCATGCACGGGGGGAAAGCCAACCGATGGTTTCAGATCTGAATGATGACGGTATCGTTGATCCACAGGCATCCCGTCTCAATCGGCGAGTAGAAATTCAACTGGATAAAATGGATCTTGCCGAAGGCCATCTGTAAGTTCGAGTATGTACACAGAATTTTTTAAGCTGAATGAAAAACCATTCAGCCTGTCACCAAAACCATCTGTTTTTCATAGTAATAGTGGCATCACACCTGCCTACCAGACTCTTGTTGAAGGTCTCAAATCGGGTGAAAAACTGATCCTGCTAACCGGTGATACGGGTACTGGAAAAACATTATGTGCACAGAGGGTGCTCGCTGATCTGGAACAAAGTCCAGAATATTGTGGCATTTCGATTCCATATACCTCCCTTCCTTTTGATGAGATGCTTGGTTATATCTG
>JALSSM010000400.1 GCA_026984275.1 Gammaproteobacteria bacterium | reverse complement strand
CACTAATAATTCTTTCAGCAAGAAATGTTGCTCCACTCGTCTTTTCAAGATGTTCAAGCACTACCATGAACTTATCATCAGCGACGTGAGCAACCGTATCACTTTTACGAATATTCTGGTTGAGTAATTTTGCTGCTTTTTCAAGAGCCGCCGCACTGATTTTAGAACCCAGCTGGTTGTTGACGGCGCTGAAATGTTCAAGATTTATGGAAAGTAAACCAACCAAAGAATCATCTCTGTCTGCCCTGTTGATAGCCTGCTCCAGCCGATCATTAAAAAGCAGCTGGTTTGGGAGACCTGTTCTTGAGTCATACAATGATTGGCTGGTAAAAGTTTCTTTTTTTGCCAAATCATTTCGAATCACTTCGGCTCTTTTGATGGCAAACAAAAGTTTACTGGCGATCATTTGTTCGTCATACTCGTGTTTAATGACTCTATCCTGCAGCCCTAACTCAACAGCTTCATTTGCTCTTGCTTCATCACTTTTGTCTATCAGGCCGATGATGGGGGCGCTCTGAACGTCATTTGAAAAATCCAGAATATTGTCCAGATTCTTCATTTCCTTAATGCTGAAATCGAGCAAAATAGAATCAAACCTGTTGTCTCTGACAAGTTTTGAGGCTTCCGATAGCCGTGAAGCACGCTCGTATTTGAAAGTCACCGATCCATGAGCATCGAGCAAGCCACGCAGATGATCGGCGTATTCAAGATCGTCTTCGATTAATAAAATTTGATATTCTTTGTTGACTGACATTCTGAGTCCCTCGCGGGTACAAACCTTTACCTGTGATAACCTTGGTATCGGTAAAGATCAGAATATCTTGAGAAACGTGGGCCGGGTACGTTACATTAATTAACCTCGACTCGGGATAAGAATAGTCATAAAAAATTGAAATGTATTAAATCATCTCATTGTTTTGTCCAGTGCATTTACCTGAGTGCCTATCAAGGCGGTGCTGTGTAGCAAAAGCGGGCTATTGGAAGCAGCTCCAATGCGAAGAGCCGCTCAGGTAAGTGTGCTGGATGGCTGTTCTTATCCCGCGTTGAGGTTACTTATAATTGTCTGCCGCGATTGGCGATTTCAATTGCCCACCAGTAAATTTTCTTTTTTGCTGCGGGGCGCCAGTTGCTTTTGATCTTTCTCAGACGCCTGTTTGTTGTCAGCCCATAGGCTATAAACAAATCAAAAAGCCCAAAAAACATCCATTCCCAGGCAAAATAATTATAGGCCAGCATGATTTTTTCGACACGGTTTCGGATTTGTTGAACTTCACTTTCTGAGAAACCGGATTGTGTCAAACGCCCAATGGTTCTTTGCTGATCTTCTTCTGTAAACTCCGTATCGAGATAAGGATCTAACAAGTCTGCCCAGACATCCACACGTCTGATTAAAGGAATATTATGACGATGACAGGCAATGGCAAAGGCTTCTCTTTTTTCAGCTGTGACAAAAAGTATTTCACCGGTCTGCAAACGAAGTTCTGGTGGCCAGCAATCAGGATCTGCTTCCCCGATCTCATTCCATAAAACCATTCCATCTGGAAAGATCGAGGCAGGCGTAACGGGATAATCTTTGAACTGGATACCTTTATCGGCAAAGGTAACGTCTTCCATTACTGCAGTGTCAGAATGTCCAGA
>JALSSM010000399.1 GCA_026984275.1 Gammaproteobacteria bacterium | reverse complement strand
GCGGTTGTACCATCATGACCATGCCAGGGCCACCACCATAAGGCCGGTCATCCACGGTACGATGACCATCGTTTGTGTACTCTCTGGGATTATAAAACGCCAGATCAACCAGTCCATTCTTTATGCTGCGACTAGTAATGCCGTACTCCGTAATGGCATCAAACATTTCTGGAAACAGCGTGACAACAGCAATGTTCACGAGGAAAAACCCTGTTCCCAATCAACTTCAATCTTGCCTGTCTTAGTATCTGTACCCAGATCAACATTCAGAATGTAGACCTTGGGAACAAAAGGGATCAAGTGCTCACCCTTTTTCCCTTTAACAACCATGACATCATGACCGCCGGTTTCAAGAAGCTCTGAAACCTTTCCGAAACGAATACCTTCTGAATTAACAACGTCCAGCCCGATCAAATCGAACCAGTAATATTCATCTGCTTCTGTTTCTGGTAACTGATCTGATTTGATTGCAATCTTACAGTTAACCCATAACAGAGCCTGATCACGATCATCCAGTCCTTCAATCTGAGCGACCAGACCTTTCCCTTGTGATCTTGAACTGGCAAGCTTTACTTCTCGCCACCCTTCTCGTGTTTCTATCCACCAGGGAGAATAATCAAATATAGCCTCCCTTGGTCGTGTATCCGAAAAAATCTTTACCCAGCCTCGAACTCCATACACGCCATTGATATGACCAATCTGGATAAACTCCTTGTCAGCCATTTAAAGTGGCCATCAATCAAACAAAGCTTATGCAGCAGAAGCGTTGTCTTTGATCAATTTTGCAACACGTTCACTGGGTTGTGCACCCTGAGAGATCCAGTGTTGAATACGATCTGCATCCATTTTCAATTTTTCTTCCCGACCTCTTGCGCAAGGATTAAAGAAACCCAGCCGTTCAATATAGCGACCATCACGTTTTTTGCGGCCATCAGCAACAACAATATGATAGAAAGGACGTTTTTTCGCACCACCGCGTGCAAGACGAATTTTGACCATTGTATTTAAGTTCTCGTTTCGATAATCTTCATTACGGCAAGACATTTGCCGTAGACTCAATAAAGCCGCGTATTTTAAGGGAAAACCAACCTAAAAGGAAAGCCTTTTGAACACTCAAACCTCTCTTTTTGAACAAAAAAAGCAACTTCGTGCCTCTTTAAAGCAGAAACGTGCTGCAATTCCAGAAAAAGACCGGCAGAAATACTCACAGATTATCACTGCTCGCCTGTTTGAATTAAAAGAAATACAGAATGCGAACATCGTCTTTGCCTACATTTCGTATGCCACTGAAGTGTTTACGCATGACGTACTAAAAAAGCTACTGGCCGATGGTAAAAAAGTTGTTGTGCCTAAAATCTTGAGTTCTAAAAAAATGGTCTCACAGTATTTTGTGAGTTGGGATGACCTGGAACCGGGAACGCTTGGGATACTGACACCGAAAAATGGAGAAATCACTCATGAAACTGTGGATGTCGCGATCACTCCGGGGTTAGGCTTTACAGAACAGGGACATCGAATTGGATTCGGTGCAGGTTACTATGACCGCTGGTTTGCGACACATGACGTGCGACTGAAGGTTGCGATTGCGTTTGAGACTCAAATTGTTGAAGCATTACCAACAGAAGAAACAGATATCCCTGTTG
>JALSSM010000398.1 GCA_026984275.1 Gammaproteobacteria bacterium | reverse complement strand
TGCAGCCGAAGGTATTCAAATCGATCAGGATGGGAACCAAACAACCTTGGCAATAACACCGGATAATGTTCAAGATTTTCCTGAAAGCATTCTAAAATGGATTCACGCGCATAGCCGCTTCCAAAACTAACTCTTCTTAAAGGCCCCCGTGATGCACCTCGATAACCACCTGTTTCCACGGCCTGCTCAAATAACGGGATCCGCGTTTCTTCCCACAGAGATTTACCAAATAAAAATGGAGAGTTTGTCGAAACAGCGACCGTCGCAAATGATGCAACGATCGCCGCATTATAATAACGGTGCGCCTGTTCGACGGGAACCTGAAGATGGAGCTGAAATGATGTTGCCGCTGATTCCAGCATGACATCATTGTGATCATATTTAAGGTGTTCTTTGCCAACAATATCCAGGTGGATCGGTTCACCGCGCAGGCGCAGGATCTGTTCATTCAGCGCCCGATAACGATTCAGACGGGTCATGTTTTTTACATGAAGTTGTGATTTTTCTATAGTTGGCAAAATCCCGATCAGTAGCAATTCAAGATCCATCCGCTCTGCCTGAGCAGAGGTTCTGAACCAGACTTCCTCGAGACCTTTCTGAAGTCGGGTAAAAGCATCTTTTTCAATATTGACGGGTTCGTTATTTAGCTCAATATTGAATCTCGATAATTCCGGACAGGCCATCGGATCATCAAATGCTTCAAGAAACTGTTCATTGGAGGGAGAAGCGCGCATGTTCTGATCAACTAACCAGGCTTCAACTTCAAATCCGGCAACACAGCCTTGATCAGAAAATTCGCCGGAAAGGATCTTTTCTTCTAATAACTGTGTTTCATTTTCAAGGCGATGATAATAAGTCTCAAAATCACCTTCTTTGAAAATTGCAGATTCAATTTCATCGCCCATATCTGATTATTCTTTTTCTGTCTGTAATTCCTGTAAATATTGAAACAAAGCACGCGAGGATTTTGGTGGCTTGTTTTTCTGTTTTTCCTTTTTCGCATTACGGATCAGCTGATTGATATATTGGCGATCAATTGCCGGGAATTTTTCGATGATGTCATTCAGCAAGCCCTCTTCTCCCGCGATCAGCCCATCCCGCCACTTTTCAGTTTCATGAAAAACTTTCACTTCTTCTCTCTGTGGTTTATAGATCCTGTCCAGTGCTTTACGAATCGCTTCGGCATCTTCATCACGCATGATCACACCGATATGTTGCAGTTGCCGCTTCAGGGCTTTTTTTGTGAATCTTTTTGCATCCAGAAGATTGGATAAGAGATCTTCAGAGATCGGCATTTTCTCTAATTGGGTGGGTGTCAACTCAACCAGTTCCTTACCCAGATCACGTAGTGCCTGTAATTCTCGCTTGATTTGAGTTTTACTGATGATCTCGTCTTCAAAATCTTCGTCTGTCATATTGTTATCGTTAGTTGGTATCATGAGATTCTTTAAAGAATAACTTATATTTTGATGAAAATGATTGATCTTGAGCAAAAAGCCATGCAAATCGGCAAACAATTTAAACAATCTGAATTGTTAATAACCACGGCAGAATCCTGCACAGGTGGCTGGGTTTCTGAGGCGATCACTTCTGTCCCGGGGAGTTCTGGCTGGTTTGATCGTGGTTTTGTCACCTATTCCAATGTGGC
>JALSSM010000397.1 GCA_026984275.1 Gammaproteobacteria bacterium | reverse complement strand
TGATCACGGTTGTGAATACATGACCGGTGGTGTTGTGGTTGTGCTTGGAAAAACAGGTGTCAACTTCGGCGCCGGTATGACAGGTGGTTTCTCCTTCGTACTGGATATTGATCGGGTTTTTTATGATCAATTTAACCATGAACTGATCGATACCCACCGCCTGTTACCTGAGCACATGGAAGAATATCGTAGTTATCTCAAAGAACTGATCAGGGAACACGTCACTGAAACGGGTAGTGTTTTTGGTCAGGAAATTTTGGATAACTTCTCTGACTACGTTGGTAAATTCTGGCTGGTCATTCCGAAGGCAGCTGATCTCAATGAATTACTCGGCAGCCTGCTCGACGCTGCCTGATCTGGAAATATTACACTATGCCTACACACCGAAATAACTTTGAATTTCTTGATCGGCCACGCAAGGATCCCGAAAAGGTGTCTGCTCCGATCAGAATCAAAAAATGGGGCGAAATTTACGGCGAATTCGATCCAGAATCTGCCAGTCAACAATCGGCTCGATGTCTTGAGTGTGGAAATCCTTATTGTGAATGGAAATGTCCCGTTCATAACTACATTCCTAACTGGCTGAAACTGGTTGAAGAAGGTAATTTATTCGAAGCTGCCGAACTCTCACACAAGACAAATTCACTGCCGGAAATCTGTGGTCGTATCTGTCCACAGGATCGACTTTGTGAAGGTGCCTGTACTTTAAATGATGGTTTCGGTGCTGTGACGATTGGATCAATCGAAAAATTCATCACCGACGAAGCCGTCAAACAGGGCTGGAAACCGGACATGTCACATGTCGTTCCAACCGGCAAAAAAGTCGCCGTCATTGGAGCGGGACCGGCAGGTCTGGGTTGTGCCGATATTCTGGTACGAAATGGTGTCGAGCCAGTTGTTTATGACAGTTACGAAGAAATCGGCGGATTGCTGACCTTCGGTATTCCACCTTTCAAACTGGAAAAAGAAGTTGTCCTGACTCGCCGTCAAATGATGGAAGAAATGGGTGTTAAATTTGTCCTCAATACCGAAATCGGCAAAGACATCCCGTTTCAGGAATTACTCGACGAATATGACGCGGTTTTCCTCGGCATGGGCACTTACACCTATATGAAAGGAGGTTTTCCTGGCGAAGACCTGCCTGGTGTTTATGAATCATTGCCCTATCTGATCTCCAACATAAATCGTCTGATGGAGTATGGAAAAGACCCGGCAGATTTTATTGATCTTGCGGATCAGAAAGTGGTCGTACTCGGTGGTGGTGATACCGCCATGGACTGCGTTCGAACGGCGCTCCGGCAAGGGGCAACAAAGGTTCAATGTGCTTACCGGCGTGATGAAGAGAACATGCCCGGATCAATGCGTGAGGTAACAAACGCCAAAGAAGAAGGTGTTGAATTTCTCTGGAACCGCCAACCAATCGAGATCATCGGTACTGATAAAGTCGAAGGTGTCAAAGTTGTACGTACTGAACTTGGCAAACCAGATAACAGAGGTCGTCGTGTACCTGAAGTTGTGCCTGGTAGTGAAGAAATCCTGCCTGCTGATGCTGTGATCGTTGCCTTCGGGTTCCGTCCAAGCCCTGCGCCCTGGTTTAGTGAGTTTGGTATTGAACTCAATGAGTGGCAAGGGGTTGAAACAAGTGGCAAACTCAAAGGGCAAACCAGCAATCCAAAAGTGTTTTCTGGTGGAGACATGGTGCGTGGATCAGATCTGGTTGTGACTGCCGTGTTTGATGGCCGCCAGGCGGCAGAAAGTATTCTTGACTATTTAGATGTTTGATAATTATATAGTTTTATAGTGAAATCCTTCGCGACACTCTGGATGACAAGAAAGAAGCAGTTTTGTCATCCTGACGTTATGAAGGATCTCAGGAATGAAGCCAACAAAACCTCTCGGTCTGATCCATAATGATCAGAAATTTAATTTAGGAAAAAACAAATGAGTAACGATCGATTCCTCAATGCCTTGCTAAAGAAACCCGTCGATGCAACACCTGTCTGGATGATGCGACAGGCCGGTCGTTACCTGCCGGAATATCGTGCAACTCGGGAAAAAGCCGGTGATTTTTTAACCCTCTGCAAAACTCCAGAGCTGGCTTGTGAAGTCACCCTGCAACCGCTTGAACGCTACGAACTGGATGCCGCCATTCTATTCTCCGACATCCTGACGATTCCTGATGCCATGGGGCTGGGACTATCTGTCAACGAAGGCATCGGTCCAAGGTTTGAGCGTACCGTTCGAACCGAAAAAGAGATCAACAATCTTACTGTGCCAGACATGGAAGATGACTTGGGATATGTGATGGATGCCGTTCGGCTGATCCGTTCAGAATTAAATGGACGCGTTCCATTGATCGGTTTTTCCGGCAGTCCGTGGACGCTGGCCACCTATATGATCGAAGGTGGTTCAACAAAAGATTTTCGTCAGATTAAAACCATGATGTACCAACAACCCGAATTACTACATCAACTCATGGCAACCATTACAGAATCTGTGATCGCCTATCTTAATGCCCAGATCGCGGCAGGCGTACAAACCGTCATGGTTTTTGATACCTGGGGTGGCGTACTGACAACCAATGACTATGAAGCCTTTTCACTACAATACTTGCGACAAATTGTACAAGGCTTGAATACAGGAAGTGGCGATGATCGTATTCCTGTCATTTTATTCACCAAAGGCGGCGGACTCTGGCTTGAACAGATCGCAGAGACGGGTTGCGATGCTGTCGGCCTCGACTGGTCGATCGAGATTGGGGATGCTCGTTCAAGAATCGGCGATAAAGTCGCGTTGCAGGGAAATATGGATCCGGCCATGCTGCGAGCCCCTGATGAACGGATCAGGCAGGAAGTAAAACATATCATCGAAAGTTACGGTGGTGGATCCGGTCATGTCTTTAATCTTGGTCACGGCATCACACCCGATATTGATCCAGAAAAAGTTGAGGTTTATGTCAATGCTGTTCATGAATTCAGCAAGTCTTAAATGATCGAAAAAGCCAAGCTCACTCTAAAAGGTCTTTGCATGGGAACCGCCGATGTTATTCCCGGCGTCAGTGGCGGCACAATGGCCTTTATCCTCGGTATCTATGAGCAGTTATTGGCCGCGATAAAATCTTTTGATCTGAAAACTCTGACGCACTTAATAAAGGGTGATCTCAAAGGAGCCATTTCCAGACCACATTTTGGCTTCATTATTCCGCTGTTTATCGGGATCATTAGCGCCTTACTTTTCTTTACACGAGTGATCCCGTTACCAAAACTGATCATCAGTGATCCAGAACTGATCTACGGGCTGTTTTTTGGACTGATCCTTGGATCAATCATCGTATTGTTTAAACATATTGATAACTTTCAGTTCCGCGATCTGGTCGAAACTATCATCGGTATTACGATCGGTTTGCTGATTGTCACCATGACCCCGAAAGAAACACCTGATGCCAACTGGTTTATTTTCTTTTGTGGTGCCCTGGCGATCACGGCCATGATCCTGCCTGGTATTTCTGGATCATTCATCCTGCTGATCCTCGGAAAATACGCATACATTATCGACGGTCTCGGTCATTTTAATTTAGGCATTATTATTCCATTTGCGCTTGGTGCCGCCACAGGACTGATCTTTTTTAGTCGTTTTCTTTCATGGTTGTTAGAACGCTTTCACAGGGCAACATTATTGGTGATCAACGGTATCCTGATCGGATCGCTCTGGATGATCTGGCCATTCCAGAATCGTCAATATATTGAAATTCGAGAAAAACAACGTCTGATTGAATCTACGCCAATCTTCCCAGAAGCCATCGATTCAACAACCACGACATCATTCGCCCTCATGTTGGGCGGCCTGGTTCTGGTAATGATCATTAGTTATCTGGGTGATCGAAAAAAACGTCCTTCTGAATGTCGTACCTAATCAACCTGAACTCATGCCACCTGTTTAAATCCATCACTCTCTTATCTTCTATTGAAAAACCACAAACAGCCCATACGTATTAAATATAACTGCTCTTAACATATGGAGAACACCATGAAAAAAAGTGAACGTGATCTGGATCCTGCAGAAATACTTGGAAAAGCTTATGAACAAATGTACGAAGATATCGCCAGCAGTCTTCATCGGCTAAAAGAAAAATCTGCTCCTGTCCTGCATGAACTCATCGAAGAATCCAGGGGAAAAATTTTAGAGCTTAGTGACATCACGAAAGAGGATGCCGATAAGCTTGCGGAATATCTAAAACGTGACTTACATGACTTTGCCGAAAACCTGTCTGAAACTGGCAAGGATTTGAAAGACTGGCTGGGTTTTGAAACGACGCTCGTTGAAGCGGAATTTCTTAAGTGGATGCAGGATGTGGCTGATCCAACCATTCTCGAATTATTGAAACTAAAGGATAAAGCACAACATGCTGTTTACCATACAGGAGAAGTAACGGGACCTGGAACGCTGGTATGTGACCAATGTGGAGAGAAACTACATTTTCATAAAGCAGGCAAAATTCCACCTTGCCCTAAATGCCATGCAACAAATTTTCACCGGGCAGCTTGATTACTAAACTTCCAGCTGATCATTTATACCGTTTATGGTGGATGACTTGTTATCCACCCTATGGCATTAAATAATCTTCCATTAACTGTTTTATCTTAGTCTGGTATTTGACATCTTCCAGCTGACACTTGCCGCGGAAAGTCTTTAGTAAACGTTCGGGGATTTTTATACTGATCAACTTCGAGGGTGAAGGGGTTTTGTTGTAATGGAGGTTTCTGAAATCCTCCAGAAAATTAAGAATATCATCCGGACTCAGATCGGCACAACGTGCCAGGTAATCTGAATTAAATTTTTGTATCGCTTTCATCGATTCTCCTTTTTCAGTTGTTCCAGCGCAGCGATGTCTTCCAGATCCTGTGGGCGCCCACTTTGCTTTTTCATTTCGATCAGATCATCAATTGACAGAATCCTGAGTTTTCCGTTTCCCGCTTTAATCTGTTTTGTTTTTTTACCCGTTAGATCATAACTGATAATAATATCGATCTGCCGATCCGGCCGATTCACATCAATAAACTGCCAGGCAATAAGATTTCGGTTGTTGATATATTCATCACGAAAATGGAAAACATCCTCGGCTGATATGGGTAGATGAGACTCTAATCCTAAACTATTCATCACTGCTTCAATTTTCTTTAAATTCGATAAAGACCATTTCGTCACGAAATCAATATCAAACGTACCACGAACAGCGCCATGTAAGGCCACGGCATATCCACCAACGATGGCATAGGGAACCTTCTTCTCAGAGAGCAAATCACAAACGTCATTGATCAACATAATATATACCAGTATATACTATCGACCTTGAGATTTAAAACTAAAGACGCCATGTTATAAAGCAAATGTACGACAACTATCTGGAACCTTTGTTCAGGGTTATAATTGCAACAAAATAAAGGAGAAGAAAATGATTAAACCTGTTAGTGAACTCATCGCAGAAGCCCAGACGCATTGTGAATGTCTGGATCCGGCCTCAGCAAAAAAGATTTTTGATGAAAATGATTCTGTTGTCTTTCTTGATGTCAGAGAACCTCATGAAGCAGCAGAATCAAAACTCGAACACACCATCAACATACCCCGTGGACTACTTGAAATGAAGATTGCCGATGTCTGTCCTGACCCGGAGACCCCTATCCTCATCCATTGTGCAGCTGGAGGCCGCGCATGCCTTGCAGCTTCGACTCTAAAGAAAATGGGCTACAACAAAGTATCTCCTGTTACTGCCAAGTACGATGAAATTAAAGGGACTTTTGGATAGTTAACTGTCTGTTTATGAAAGAATTTTAATGTCGGACAGTTTAGGGGAAAGAAAACAGTGGACACAATTAATCCATGTTGACGAAGTAGAACAAGGCGCGTCACGCATTGAATATGCTAAAAAAGCTTGTTTTGTAGTCAGAGATGAAGAGACCTTCCTGGTGTTTGATAGCATCTGTCCGCATAGGAATGTAAACATTCCTAGTGATGCAATCCAGGGTATGACTTTGGTGTGCCCAATGCATCAATGGAAATTCAATCTGGAGAATGGGGAATGTATAGAAAAAGGGAACTACGCCCCGCTGAATAAGATACAACATAAAGTTGAAAACGGGATGCTTTATTTATTTTTATAGCACCTTACTCACCAGAAAATCAGGGTATTGGGTAATTTCGTAGTGAGTCGAAAATCCCGGATTACGCAAAGCTTCATCCGGGCTACCTTGCCAGGATCAGAATATTAATTTTTGATTAATAATTAACCTGAACTTTCATCACTTATTTCCAGCTATTTCTTTAATTCTATTCAGAATAATTGAAGTACGCCTCTGGCTTATTTCATCCGTTAACATGTGTCCTGAGATGGCATCATTGAATCTTACATCCTGTAGTAATTTCTGAAAACGCCCTGCCAGATCTTGCACCAATTCTGGTTCTGCTTGTTTAACTTCATCTACAATCTGTGGTCGTCCATCTAAAACTGCGATGATATCCTCAATATCATGACTCAATAAATAATCACCTTTTCCACGACCATCAAAAGCTTCAAGTTTCGTTATCAAAAAATATGGCCCTGAAACCATTCGAATAGATTTATTTGATGGCAATTGAACATTCAATGCATTCGTCATTGCTGACGCATACCACTTATTGCCGAAACCCAGAATTTTCGGATCAATTGGCATTACATCCAGAATCACATTCCCAGCTACCCATCGACATAAAGGTGCTCCATCACTCGTATCTTCACTAAACCCATGTGTGCGTAACTTTTCTGATAATTGATAGTACTCAGCATACGAAGCCGCCCGAACGATAGCATCAACATCTACAGTGCCACGAATTGCTGGTGCTGCAGCATCAGTGATCAACAAGCCCGTTGCACAACCACCCAAAAACACCATCTCATCGGCTAAAGCACCTAACCGATCAACAGTTAGCATTAATAATTCAAGATTTTGATTTTGAATTCTTTTCATATCGACCTAGTCTTTTCTTCAATTCTTTACTGGCAAAATTCTTCTCTCGGGCGCGACCACCTCGAATTCCATCCACAAGCGCTAATAACTGATAAAGCTCCGGATCTTTCTTTGCGGCTTTTGGAGCAGACTTATATAAAGGTGAGAAAGAAACACCTCTAATACTCCCTTCAGGATCAGGCCAGACAGGAGGAGGTTCATTATCCGCAACAAAATGTGAATCCATCGGCGCGGCAGCATGAGCAGTTGGAATACCCCGGTTTAATTCACCACGCTCTGCTACAAAAACATACTGTATTCCGTGAAGTAAAAATTCCTCCAGGTTTCGGACTTGAGGTCGTATCTTGCCATTGTTTTTTACAGCTAATTTTGCATCCAAAGCACGATTGGCCGCAGCATGAACCTCGGAAGGACTCATGCCAAGATCAATCGCTAATGCATTATATGACCATGCACTTTTACCAATAGAAATAAGTTTCAGTAAAAATAATATATCCTGTGGCTTGAGTATCATTCTCTATTCTCGATTCGCGAATATAGAATAGCATTCTTTATAGAACTGTCAAGCCATGAAAAACATTGGGCGTTACTAAAAAGGGTGAGAGAAGTTTTGTGTTGAATTTGCGTAGCATTTGTCCGCCTAGGAATGTAAACATTCCCAGTGATGCAATCCAGGGTATGACTTTGATGTGCCCAATGCATCAATGGAAATTCAATCTGGAGAATGGGGAATGTATAGAAAAAGGGAACTACGCTCCGCTGAATAAGATAAAACATAAAGTTGAAAACGGGATGCTTTATTTATTTTTATAAGTACTTATAT
>JALSSM010000396.1 GCA_026984275.1 Gammaproteobacteria bacterium | reverse complement strand
CTAAAAATAATTTTATTAAGAAATAAATTAGTTATGAAGAGTTGATAGTTATAGCATGTTCTTAAAAATAAACATAATATATTCATGGTTAATGGTTTTAATAACCGCGTAAATATTCCGGTACTAAGGGAACTTCACCCTTCTCAACCCGCTGAAGTTCTTCTAATAAGCGATCACGATCTTTAGGTAAGTTTCCTTTCAGGGGCAATGAATTCGAGGCATGATTAGATCGGAAAATGACGGGTTTAACCGGGTTGATCTGTGCGATCAGTCGGGCCTGTTCTTGCAACATTCCCTGATCATCCTGCCATTCAAAATGGCGTTTTCCATTTTGCGCAAAAGCCTCATAAAATTCTATTTCAACAACAGGATCAAGGCCGAGTTGGAGGGTGGATAAATAATCCAGTTCCAGTCGGTTGATCAGCTTTGCTGTTTCATCAATATGTTCCTGCCAGTTGTTTTTCCCACCGAGACCAAGGATAACGGTGGCTGAAACTTTGATGCCGGCGGTGTGAGCTTTTTTGATTCCTTCGACAATGGTGTCGGGTGTTGCACCTTTGCGGATCTTTTTCAGGATGATTTTACTACCGGATTCAAGGCCGTAGTAGATCAGTGATAAGCCATGCTTCCTTAGTTCGGTGAGTTCTTCGACTGTTTTCTTTTTAAGATTATTCGGCAGGGCATAGCTGGAAACTCTGGTTAGTCGTGGCAGGTATTTTTTTAAATGATCGAGAATGGTGATCAGTTGTTCGTTGGGTAATACCAGCGCATCACCATCGGCGAGGAATACCCGTCGAGTATCAGGTTGAAGTTTCGCCGCCTGTTCTATTTCAGCCAGTACCTGATCCATTGGTCGAACCAGAAATGTTTTGCTGCGGTACATGCTGCAAAAAGTACAGCGGTTATAGCTGCAGCCCAGTGTTGCCTGAATGATCAGGTTTGGACCTTCTGATGGTGGTCTGTAAAGCGGCATATCGTAATTAATCATCGCTTTAGTATAACTCCAAAATCAGACCACGAAAGTGTTTGAACCTGTTGTATTAAACTTCTATGATCGCGTCACGTTTTTATACATTGACAGGATTAAATCATATTGGACAATACGGAATACATTATCGGCCAACGGTGGGTGAGTAATACTGAGTCAGAACTCGGTCTGGGCATTGTGGTTGATAATAGCGGTCGAATGATCACCTTGAGTTTTCCTGCGGCAGGTGAACGGAGAACATATGCGGTGGGAAATGCGCCACTCAGCCGTGTGGAATATTCCGTTGGTGATCAGATCCATTCGGATGAAGGTCTGAAGATGACGGTGTCTGAACGCATGGAGCAGGATGGTGTGTTTATTTATGTCGGTGAAGATGAAGCCGGAAATATTATCGAACTTGATGAGCTTGATCTGGATAGTTTCGTACAGTTCAGTAAACCTCAGGATCGATTGTTTGCCGGTCAGGTTGACAAGATCAGCAGTTTTAAACTTCGTGTAGAGACGCTGGCGCTCATGCGTAAGCATCAACAGTCACCAGCTTATGGTTTGCTTGGTCCACGTGTTCAGTTATTGCCTCACCAGTTTTATATTGCCAGTCAGGTGACTCAGCGTCATGCGCCACGAGTGCTACTGGCCGATGAAGTAGGGCTGGGTAAAACGATTGAAGCCGGGCTGATCCTGCATCATCAGATCGTGACCGGTTCGGCGAATCGTGTTTTGATCGTGGTGCCGGATTCATTGGTACATCAATGGTTGGTGGAAATGCTGCGGCGCTTTAATCTCTACTTCACAATCCTGGATGAAGATCGTTGTTTAGCCCTTGACGAATCCGGTGATGAATCAGACGATCTGGAAGAGCAATATAATCCTTTCGAAACCTCGCAATTGATATTGTGCAGCCTGTCTTTTCTGGTAGAGGATCCTGAACGGACTGCACAGGCACTGGAAGCCGGATGGGACCTGATGGTGGTCGATGAAGCACATCATCTGACCTGGAGCGAAGAAGAGGTCAGTCCAGCCTACCAATGTATCGAAAATTTAGCACGAGTAATCCCCGGTTTGTTACTGTTGACAGCCACACCGGAACAGCTGGGCCTTGAAAGTCATTTCGCACGGCTGCGTCTGCTTGATCCGGATCGTTATTTTGATTTAAAAAAGTTCCGTGAAGAAGAATCCAGTTATCAACAGATCAGTGATCTGATTGATCATTTACAGCATGAAAATGCAAAGCAGCGATTACGTGATCTACCTGAGTTGAAGCAGCAGCTTGAAGCGTATCTTGGTGATAATTCTCTCTCAGAAATTCTTGAAAGTGATGATTTTGATCAGGCCATCGAAACGGCAGTCAACAGATTGCTGGATCGTCATGGAACAGGGCGAGTTCTTTTCAGGAATACACGTGAGGCCGTGAAAGGATTTCCTGATCGTCAGCTGAATACTTATCCTTTAGAAAAACCGGATCAGTCTGATCAGGATGCTTCACTGAAATCATTATTACATCCTGAATTATCGATCGGCGATCAATGGTTATCGAAAGATTCACGAGTGGCCTGGTTAGCAAACTGGTTAAACCAGAATCGTGATCAAAAAATACTGGTGATTTGTGCACTGACAACAACCGCATTAGAGCTGGAAGAATATTTACGTACAAAACACGGTGTACGATCGGCTGTTTTTCATGAAGGACTTTCGTTAGTCGCACGGGATCGTGCAGCCGCTTATTTTGGTGAAGCAGAAGAGGGTGCGCAGATCCTGATCTGTTCAGAGATTGGTAGTGAAGGGCGTAATTTTCAGTTCGCGCATCACCTGGTGTTATTTGATCTACCTCTGAATCCCGATCTGCTTGAACAACGAATAGGGCGTCTTGACCGGATTGGCCAAACTGAAACCGTACAGATCCATGTTCCGTATCATGAACAGTCGGTTCAGGAAAGATTAATGCGATGGTATCACGAAGGCTTAAACGCATTTGAGCGTGTGTGTCCGGTGAGTGTTAATGTTTATCAGCAGGTTTCTGATCGTTTACAGAACGCTTTGCTAACTCCGGAACTCGATGAGTTTAACGAATTGATCTCAGAAACACACAGCCTGACAGAAGACTTGTTGGAAAAGTTACAGCAAGGACGCGATCGCTTACTTGAACTGAGTTCATGCCATCCTCAGAAAGCTGCAGAAGTGATAGAAAATGTGGCCAGTTCCAGTAGCAGTCTGGAACTGGAATCCTACATGGAAAAGGTGTTTGATCATTTTGGTGTTGATCATCAGATACACAGTCAGCATGCTGTCATACTTCATCCCGGTGATCACATGAGTTGCCATACTTTTCCCGGCTTATCGGAAGATGGAATGACGGCAACGTATCAGCGATCGCAGGCAATGATACGAGAGGATATGCAGTTTATGACGCTGGAACATCCAATGGTCACCGGTGCAATGGATATGATACTGAGTGGTGAATTTGGCAACACGGCTTTTTGCACGATCAAAACCCCATCATTAAAACCTGGAACATTATTGCTGGAAAGCATTTTTATTCTGCATTGTTCCGCACCCAAAAAGTTACAGTTACATCGGTACTTACCATTGACAACGATCCGAGTCGTTGTTGATAGTCTCAACCGGGATTTAACAGAAGCACTTTCCTTCGACAAGCTGAACCGGATGGCGGAAAGAGTACCTTTACGATCAGTGCAAGAGCTGATTAAACATGCGCGTCCACAAATCAATGAATTGGTCGTTTCAGCCGAAAAACATGCAAATAAGCAACAGGGAGCCGTTATCGAGCAGGCTTTGGAGCATATGGTGAAAATGCAGGCGATCGAGATCCATAGACTGGAAGCTCTGGCAAAAGTAAATCCCGGTATTCGTCACGACGAAATTGAGTATATGCGCTCCAGTAGTGAAAAGTTGCAGCAGTTCCTTAAAAGCTCAACCTTGAAACTAGATGCCATCAGAGTTGTGATGGCGACATAAATATAAGCTGATCAAAAGTTCTCGTCAGATCAGCCGATAATTAAGGTTGATCATGATATTTTTTAGATACTTAATTTCAGTGACAGTTATCCTGTTAAGTGGCGTTTTGCTAACAGCTTGCAATTCAGGAACACCATCAGAAAAAATCTGGATGCCGGAAACGGACGGTGTTCTGTCTGCATCTGTTTCAAATACAGGAAAGTATGTATTATTGGGAAAGGATTCTGGTAACGCAAACCTCTGGGATTTAACAAAGAAAAAAATCTCACTTTTACATTCCTGGCGACATCAGGAAGAGAATGAAACCAGCGGAATCATTGCTGTCGATCTTTCCTATGATGATAAATATGCACTCACGGCTGAAGCGAATTCTCTGGCCTGGTGGAAAGTAAGCACTGGAAAAATTTTAGGTTACTGGAAGCTTAAAGGAATAAAATCCATCGCGATTTCAAAAGATGGACAATATGCTCTTGTTGGCTTCCGGGATACGGCGGAATATTTTTCGCTTAAAACGTCTAAAACCAAATATAGATTTAAACATCCTGATTTTATAAAAACTGTCGCGATCTCAAATGATGGTCGCTTTGCGATAACCGGATCTGATAATGCAGAAGCAAAACTCTGGTCATTAAAAGATGGGAAATTATTGACCACATGGAAATATAAAACCAAATTATTTTCTGTCGCACTTTCTCCCGATGGAAAATATGCGATGACGAATGCTGTATTAGGAGAGACAAGGATCTGGAAAACAAAAGATGGACAGCTTTTGCATAAACTGCCACCCAGACGAGTTACAATCGGATCAGCGGCTTTTGATTCTACAGGTAAGAAACTGGTAAGCGGGCGGGTCACTCAAAGAATTGATCTGTGGGCAGTGAAATCAGGAAAACTGATTCGTTCCTGGTTGCCGAAGAAATCTGGTGACTGGCGTCCCAGTTCAGCCAATATTATTGAGATTGGTTTCACAGAAAAAGATAAAAAAATCGTGAGTATTAGCTCCAACGGTATTATCCAGCGATGGAATAGTAAATAATCTGAACTCAGGTATATAAAAACAATTGTTTCGTTATGAACAGACGTTGTCTGTTTAATTGACAATTTTAATCTCACTCACTTACTATGACAATCATTTTTCAGGTGTGCTTTGGGAGTAACACCTTTTGTGAATCAAAAAACTCATCACTGGATTCTCAAAAAACGTGTCGATTTAATCTATGCGAATTCTTATGCTGCAAATCTTACGACGATCGTCATTTCTTTCTTACTGGTTCTGGTACTGAAAGACAGGTTTCCACAGTCACTGGTCTGGTCATGGTTTATCGTCATCACACTGATCGCCTCAGTGCGTATCTTTCTTGCAAGACAGTACTTTGCGAACGATGAATCATTAACAATTGAGCAATGGGCGAATCGTTATGTGATTTCTTCTGTCCTGATTGGGATTGTATGGGGATGCGCCAGCTACTTTTATTATTACTCAGATGAACCAGAGGTTAAGGCACTCCTTTTCATGCTTCTGATTGGAATCATCGCCAGTGCAATGATTGTTCTCTCTGCACTAAAGGAATCATTCTATGGACATATTCTTCCGATTTTTCTGTGTTTAAGCATTGCAATTTTAAAGACTGAAAGCCATGTTTCTCCTTTTTTATTTGGTGGGTTAATGCTTTATCTGGCACTAATTTCTGCAGCAGGGGAAAAGACTCGTCAATATTTAATAGATTGTCTGAATTTGCAATATGAAAACCAGGAACTTGTTTTAAATTTACAAAACGAAATTGATCATCACAAACAGACACAAAAGGATCTGGAAATACATCAGGAACAACTTGAAGTTTTGGTCGAGAAGCGTACAGGACAATTATACGCCACAAATGAAGCGCTGGTTGAAGAAATTAATATCCGAAAAAAGGCTGAAGAGAAGTTAAAGCATATTGCTTACCATGATGAACTTACAAAACTACCCAATCGATTATTACTCATTGATCGACTTGAGCATGCATTATCAATAGCCCAACGTCGTAAGACCATTGTTGCTGTCATGTTTATCGATCTTAATGGATTTAAAAAAATCAATGATCAATATGGCCATGCTGCCGGTGATCAAATTTTAAAGGATGTTGCAAAAAGGTTGAAAACATCCTTGCGGGAAGAAGACACCATTTCTCGTTATGGAGGTGATGAGTTTGTGATTCTGATCGAGCATGAAGCTGAAGCTGGAAATACTGAAATTTTGTCTCAAAAAATTATCAATGCATTGTCTCAACCATTTGATTACGACAATCACAAATTAACAATCGGCTGTAGTATCGGGATCAGCTTATACCCTCATGATGGGACTACGCCTGAAGATCTACTTGAGAAAGCGGATGCGGCCATGTATCAGGCAAAAAATTCTGGCCATGGCCAGAACAGAATGTTTTATTCCTGAGAAAGTGGTGCCCTCGGCAGGATTCGAACCTGCGACCTTCCCCTTAGGAGGGGGACGCTCTATCCAGCTGAGCTACGAAGGCATGTAAAAAACTTTCTTACTTATCCCAAGTTCAGGTTACTTATTATTGTGGATTAGAAGACATCCGTTTGTAAATCTTTTTTGCCAGCGCCTCACCTTCATGAACTTCCTCTTCAGTCATTTTTGTAACGAGCATTTGTTGTGCTATTTCGGCTTGCTCATTGCCAGATAACGCTGCGATTGAGAACCAGGCAAAAGCCAGTACATTATCCTGTCTTAACCCCAGACCTTCACTATAGAAATTACCCAGGTTGGTTTGTGCTTCCGGGATACCCTGTTTAGCAGCCAGCTTCATCCATTTGGCGGCCTTGATCAGATCTTTCTGCACAACTTCACCTTGTTGATAGGCAACGGCAACATAAAATTGAGCTTCAGCAACGCCCTGATCAGCCGCTTTTTCAAACCAGGTGAAAGCTTTTGCCGGATCTTTTTCTGTTCCGTAACCTTCATTATAGGCCAGGCCTGTTTTAAATTGTGCTTTAGCATGACCTTGTTGTGCACTGATCTTAAACCATTGAAATGCTTCTTCTTTGTTCGGTTCGGTTCCCTGACCACCGGCGTACATATTGGCCAGGTAATATTGTGCAACAGGATCACTATCGTTATTGGCCAGTTCTTCAAAAGCTGTGAATGCAGCATGATAATCCTGACTTTTATAGAGATCTATCGCTGAAGCTGTTTCTGGTGAAAGCTGGCTTTCGGCATGAAGCAGCATTAATTGAGAGCTAAGGAAGAAAAATAATAAAAATTGTTTTTGTAGCATGTGGGTTTTTCACCTGATTTATAATTCGCAAAATTATACAGTATCGAACATTCGATAAACGAATCATTAACAGGTTTTTCAGGAG
Source organism: Gammaproteobacteria bacterium (assembly GCA_026984275.1). GTDB lineage: Bacteria > Pseudomonadota > Gammaproteobacteria > CAJXQU01 > CAJXQU01 > CAJXQU01. Next base: position 576 of record JALSSM010000396.1, on the reverse strand, counting down.
TCGGACAGGAGTTTCCTATTGGTAGCGGCTTCTTCTGAACCTTGTTCAACCGCTTTTGAAAACCACGATAATGCGATTTCCTTATTTTGTTCAACACCAAGTCCTGTTGAATATAGGTAACCAACATAATTCTGCGCCTCCGGGTTCCCGGATTTTGCTGCTCTGACATACCATTTGACGGCAAGAGACTGGTCGTGGGGAACCATCTCACCTTCTTCATAGATCTGAGCTAAAGCGATTTGAGCTTTAACATTATTTTGTTCTGCGGCTTTAGTTAGCCATTCGATCGCCTGATCATTTGATTTTTGATCAAGTAGTATCAGACTCAGGTTATATTGGGCTTTAGGATTGCCTGCACGTGCCGCTTTTTCATACCAGTCTTTGGCAAGGTTTCTGTTTTTAGTGATTCCCAGACCATTGGCATAGAGCAAGGCAAGGTTATATTGTGCTCGTGCAAACCCGGAATTAGCTGCTTTTTCATACCAGCCAAATGCATGTTTTAAATTTTTAGGAACACCTTTCCCTGTCCTGTATAGATTGCCGAGATAGAATTCTGCTGTTGGAACACCTTCCTCA
>JALSSM010000395.1 GCA_026984275.1 Gammaproteobacteria bacterium | reverse complement strand
TCCGGCGGCCAGCAACCTGAAGAAGCAACGACTAATCTCAATGCCATTAACCAAATGAAAGGTAATGCACCCTGGCAACTCAGCCTTTCTTTTGGCCGGGCATTGCAGCAACCCGCGCTGCATATCTGGCAGGGAAAACCTGAGAACGTTCATGCAGCACAGAAAGTACTGCTTAAACGGGCACACCTCAATAGCCTGGCAAGACAGGGGGAAATACATCATGGATGATGGAAAAGGGGTGATATAATCTTGTTCATCTCCAACCATAACACTTTACAGAACTCTCATATTCCTGCCTTGACGGAGATTCTTTTAAACCACAGGGGAAAACTACTTTGAAGAATACAGAGAAAAATCATAAACCAATTCTGGATGATCCTCGTGGCTGGTTCCACCGGATCTTTATCAATGAGGCCATCCTTAGTCTCTTGCTGGTACTCTGTTTTATCGGTGTTGCTTACACCAATGCATTACCACTCAAGAGTTACCATTACTGGCTCTGGATAATTCCTGTTTTCGCAATTGCTGCCATCATCTCCGAATGGTCACGTTATAAGCGCCATGAGATCGACGGTTACCATTTTATCCGACAACAAATATTGCACTGGGGAGCTGTCTTGATAGCCGTAAAAAGTATTTTTATGCTCTATCATATAGGTCGCTATAACACGGATACAACTGCACTGACATTGATGATCATAATGGCGTTATCAACCATTCTTGCTGGAATTTATATCGGCTGGCGATTTATTGTCCTTGGACTATTTATCAGTTTTGCGACCTTAGTGTTTGGTTATATGGAAGCCTATGTCTGGATTCTTGTACCGGTAGCGGTTGGAATCATCATCTTTGCGATAGGAATAGCATTGTGGGAGTATCGAAAATTAAAAAATTAAGATTATCTTTATCCTAAACAATTTTCATAGCCATATCTTCCAATGTATTTGCTGAGACATGAATTCTCTTTGCGACTTCTTTCATCTGAAGCAAAACTTCCCTGTGGCTCAGAAAGATTCTGACTTCATCATTCCGAAGATGCTCTGCTGCAGCCAGCACACACTGCTCAACTGTCTGATCATAATGAACATATATTTCATTCACTACCCGGACAATCTCATGCATTTTTATCTCTTCAAGAAAGACAAAACCTTCAGCAAGCGCATCAGCCATTACTCTGAGTGATAAAAACATGGGTTGGTAGTTTTTCATACAGGTGATCTGATAAGTCATAAGATCGACTGCAAGATGTTTAGCACTCAGTGCCACCCAGTCAACCTGGTTGATGATCCGGTAGATCGATTCTCTATCATAAGGTGTGATAAAAACATCCAGCAATTCCCGCATATTCTGATTTTTTAATGTACGGCATTCTCTGCTATCTTCAGTGATTCTCTTTAATGCTTCTCTATCATCTTCTATGCAATACTCATAGAGATCCAGGATTGTATCCCGGCTGGCATTAACCTGTTTTTGTAAGGCAAAATTAAAATCCACTTCCTTTGGAAGAATGTATTTCTGGATTAATCCCTTCATGACACATCTCCAATCAATTTAATAATACTCCAACAATAAAACCAGCCTAACCCTATCGAAACGGGTATATTCATAAACCATCCTGCAACAATACCCATGGCCGTTTTCCATTTTATACGATGCATATTTTCGGCTGCCCCATTACCCAATAAAGTTGCTGTAACCACCTGTGTAGTTGACGTAGGTGCTCCGATTGTCGTGGCTATCGTGTTAACCAATGCTGATCCAAGCTGATTGGCAACCGAATGAGTCAGACGCACAGGAAAAAGACCAAAGCCCAGCGTTTTTATTATTTTCCATCCTCCCATCATCGTTCCAGCAGTTATCGATGAGGCGCATAAGAGTACTGCCCAAACAGGTATCGAAAAGTTTTCGGTATGCCCACTGGCTAATAACATCATTCCAATAATTGCCATCCCTTTTTGAGCATCATTTGCTCCGTGGGAAAAACCTAACCAGGCCACACTAAAAAATTGAGAAAACACAAATAGCGATCGAATATTATTTCTGAAGCGCCTGAATATATGGTTAAACAATTTCATGATTAAAAACCCAATCAAAAATCCAAGAAATGGTGATGCAAACAAACCAACTAAAACCTTCATTAAACCTTCCAGAGTCCCGTTCTGCAATGCAGAAACTCCCCAGTTGATATGCTCACTTCCTATTGCATACAATCCTGCTCCAACCAAACCACCCGCCAGTGAATTAGATGATGAGGAAGGAAAACCAAGCCACCATGTCACCAGGTTATAGCTTATAGCTGACGCCAATGCAGCAATGACAACACTCTCCCCTGTTAATGCTGATGTCATGTTGATCTTGACAAATGTTCCAACCGTATCTGCAACAGCCAACCCCACAAGTAAAGGGCCGATAAAAGTAAACAAACTAACAATTGCGATCGCAGTGGCTGTCCCCATGGCATGCGAAGCGATGGCAGTGGCAACCATATCAGCAGCATCATGAAAACCATTGGTGAAATCAAAAACTGTCACCATGATGATCACGATGATCAACAATAATGTAATTAGATCCATAAAAAACTGTCCTTAGTAGATATGATTATTGTGCTTCAAATCGTGGTTGGACTTGATATTGATCAATAAAAACCTCATCTAACACCTTAAAATGAAACGTAGTCTACTTTTTCATACTGAAAACAATGATTCAATACAAACAATAACCATATAGTTATGAATGATATCGATAAATCATTATTGGGAACTGATCCAGAAAAAGGCCTCTCATCCGAAGTGGCTACCCAAAGACAACAACAATTCGGTTTCAACCGCCTAGAAACCGAAGAAGAAAGCTGGTTGAGTCGTCTGTTACGTCGTTTCTGGGGGCCGATCCCATGGATGATTGAAGTCGCAGCGATTCTCTCAGCTTCTGTTCAACGCTGGGAAGACTTTATCATCATCATTATCATGTTGCTGGTCAACGCCTTCGTCGATTTCTATCAGGAATCCAAGGCACTCAACGCCATTGCTGTACTGAAACAAAAACTGGCACTCAAGACACTGGTAATACGTGATGGTCAATGGCAGGAAATAGATGCCGTTGAGCTGGTACCCGGTGATATTGTTAAACTCAAAATTGGTGACATTGTTCCAGCTGATGTACAACTGATCAGTGGTGCAGATTTTTTACAGATTGATCAATCTGCACTCACGGGTGAATCACTCCCTGTCAACAAAAAATCAGATGAAGAGGTTTACGCCAACAGTATCGTCAAACAGGGTGAAATGATTGCCATCGTAACGGCTACCGCATTGAATACCTATTTCGGCAAAACGGTAGGGTTGGTTGCAAAAGCGCAGCTGGAAAAACACAGTCACTTTAAGACCATGGTTATCAAGGTGGGGAATTTTCTCATCGCACTAACCATGATCATGATTGCCATCATTATACTGCTGGGTATCCAGCGTAATGAACCTATCAGTGAACTACTGGTTTTCTCTCTGGTACTGACCATCTCGGCTATTCCTGTGGCCATGCCTGCGGTACTGACGGTAACGATGGCCATTGGCGCTGTTGCTCTGGCCAGGAAACGGGCTATCGTCAGCCGACTGGATGCCATCGAAGAACTGGCAGGAATGGACATTCTTTGTTCAGATAAAACAGGTACTCTGACACAAAATAGAATGAGCACCTCAGAGCCTTATTGTATCGAAGGATTCTCCGAAGACGAGCTGTTTTTCTATGCAGCTCTTTCCAGCAAAGAAGAAAATCAGGACCCCATTGAGAAACCCATATTCGAAATGCTCGACAAGCGGAACTTACGTTTCCGACTGGAAGAGTTCCGTCTGACAAAGTTCACGCCTTTTGATCCTGTCATTAAGCGCACCGAATCGATATTACAGACTAAGAATGGAGCCAAACTATTTGCCACAAAGGGTGCGCCTCAGGTTATTATCGACTTGTCCAATGCTAAAACTTTTGACAAACAACTTGCCTATAAAGAGGTGGAAAAATTTGCAGAAAAAGGCTTTCGGACACTGGGTGTTGCCTTTCGAAAAGAAGGTGAAAAGGAATATACTTTTGTTGGCCTTATACCACTCTTCGATCCACCTCGTGAAGATTCAAAAGAGGTCATTTCCGAAGCCGGAAATCTGGGTGTAGAAACCAAAATGATCACGGGAGATAACCTGGCTGTTGCAAAATATATTGCCAGATTACTTGATATTGGTGAAAACATTGAAGATGTTCGTGAACTCAAGGGTGAAACAACCGAAGAATACCTGATGCTCGCCGATGTGATCGCTAATGCACTGGTAAAAACATTACATACTGAAATTCCAGCAGAAGAACTCAATAGAACAGTCAAGAAAATTGTCGACCAGGTTCGTAAAGAACTCTATACCCATGAATTACCCGAAGGAACGGTTAAAAAACATGAGTCCGAGATCATCACTCATATCGAAGCTGCCAATGGATTTGCTCAAGTTTACCCGGAAGATAAATATTTCATAATAGACAAGCTCCAAAAGGCTGGACATATTATTGGCATGACTGGTGATGGCGTTAATGATGCCCCTGCATTGAAAAAAGCTGATGTTGGTATTGCTGTCAGTGGCGCGACTGATGCGGCACGTGCGGCAGCAGCTATTGTGCTGACTGCACCTGGGCTCAGTATCATTGTTGATGCCATTAAACAGGCACGTATCACCTTTGAACGAATGCAGAGCTACACTATTTTTCGCATTGCCGAAACTATTCGCATCATCATTTTCATGAGCCTCGCTATCGGTATTTTTCAGTTTTATCCAGTCACTGCGCTCATGATCATCGTGCTGGCCCTGCTGAATGACATTCCAATCCTGGCTATCGCTTACGACAATACAAAAGTAAGAGAAAGACCCGTACGCTGGAATATGCATGAAGTGCTGGTCATGTCATCTTGGTTAGGAATCGCTGGTGTCTTGTCATCTTTTTTGCTTTTTTATGTATTGCTGATCTATCTGAAATTACCACTCGATTTCGTGCAATCAGCCTTCTTTGCAAAACTGGTTGTTGCAGGTCATGGTACTATCTACAATACACGAATTGATGACTGGTTTTTTAAACGTCCTTATCCTTCGTGGATACTTTTTAGTGCAACCTTTACCAGCCGCATCCTTGGCACCATCATCGCCGTCTATGGTTTCGGTCTAATGACACCAATCGGTTGGGAATGGGGGCTTGGTATGTGGATTTATGCACTCACCTGGTTTGTCTTCAATGATGCAGTAAAAATTGCTGTGTTGCGTTATTACCGCAGAAAATTTGCAGTGCAGCCACTTGCATAATCATCCTGCAACAATCTGTAATTATTAATAACGAAATAGTTTGCATTAAAAATCTTTTAAACTGGAACCATATCACCTGAACATTAAAAAAGAAGGTAAAAATCATGGCTAAATCGGACTTCAAAAAAAATTCCAAAGAACCAGAAATTGAAATCAATAAACCACAAAACTCCGATCAACCGCAACCTTTCTGGAAAGAACCCAAGAATATCTTCTGGCTCTATATCCTGTTTATTATCCTGTCGATGTGGATCTGGCCAAGCCTGCAGGCGGCCAAGGTTACGATTCCTTACAGTGAGTTTCAGGAATATCTGGACAAAAAAGAAGTGTCCGAAGCCGTTATCAGCGATCGTTTTATTCATGGAACGCTGAAAGAGCTCGATACCAGAACCGGAAAGCCAAAAGAATTTGTTACGTTGGTGCCGCAAAACAATGAGGTCGCCAGAGAACTACTTGAACACGATGTTAAATTCACCGTTGTCTATGAAGACAACTGGCTCAGAAACCTCCTCTTTAACTGGATACTACCCTTCGGTTTGATCTTTCTCCTCTGGGGCTGGTTTGCCCGTCGCATGGGCGGTATGGGTCAGAGTTTTCTGAATATAGGTAATAAAGTCCACATCCATGCAGAAGAAGATCTAAAAGTCACTTTCGACGATGTTGCCGGTGCTGACGAGGCCAAAGAGGAGTTACAGGAAGTAATCAACTTTCTTAGAAACCCCGAGGAAGTCACAAAACTTGGTGGACATATGCCTAAAGGAGTCTTATTGATGGGTCCACCGGGCACAGGTAAAACCTTATTGGCCAGAGCGGTTGCAGGTGAATCACATGTCCCCTTTTTCAACATCAGTGGCTCGGAATTCATTGAACTGTTCGTGGGTGTCGGTGCTGCACGAGTACGTGAAATGTTCAACCAGGCCAGACAAAAAGCACCGTGTATTATATTTATTGATGAGTTGGATGCCATCGGTGGTGCTCGTGGTATTGGCCCCCGCATGGGAGGAAACGATGAACGAGAACAGACTCTCAACCAGTTGCTTACCGAAATGGATGGTTTCGATCCTACCTCTGGAGTGGTTGTTATGGCCGCAACTAACAGACCAGAAATTCTGGATAAGGCCTTGTTACGTGCGGGTCGGTTTGATCGCCAGATCGTCGTCGATAAACCTGATTTGAAAGGCCGTGTAGGGATTCTGAAAATTCATACCCAGAAGATGAAACTGGCTGTGGATGTTGATCTTGAGATTATCGCCAAACGAACACCAGGCTTCGTTGGTGCTGACTTGGCCAATATCGCAAATGAAGCAGCTATCCGGGCCGTGCGCAAAAAACATACGGAGATTACTTTGCAAGACTTCGAGGAAGCGATTGACCGTGTCATTGCTGGCCCAGAAAAGAAGCATACTGGTATTACTCAGGTAGAGAAACACCGTGTAGCCTTTCACGAATCTGGCCATACTCTGGTTGCTAAAACAGTCCCTACGGCTGAACCTGTACATAAAGTTTCCATTATCCCACATGGAGTCGCTGCATTAGGCTATACCTTGCAATTACCAGTACAGGAAAAATTTCTCCAGACTGAACAGGAATTAAAAGATCAGATCGCCATCCTCATGGGTGGCCGTGTCTCCGAAGAAATTGTCTTCGGTGATGTCTCCAGCGGTGCCGCCAACGATCTGGATCGTGCATCAGAGATTGCCCGGCAGATGATCAAAAAACTGGGCATGAGCAAAAATCTTGGGGCGGTGACTTTTGGCAAGCAAGAGCAGTTAAGCTTCCTCGGTGTTGCCAACCAGGAAGAACGTAATTACAGTGAAGAAACAGCACGACTTATTGACGATGAAGTCAAAACCCTGGTCGAAGAAGGCTATCAACGGGCGAAGGCTATCTTGCAAAAGAAAAGAGAGGTTCTGGACAGACTGGCAAAACATCTGGAAGAGAAGGAAGTACTCAGTGGTGAAGAAGTTGATATTATTATCAAAGAGTCTAAATCGTAGAGAACCTTCTGATTAACCCAGCTTGGGTTCTTGGTATAATTAACTATTAAATTATGACTGCGTTAAGCTAGGTGCCCGGCTATCAGGATCCTGTAAAAAGTAACACTTCAACTGATCGTAAACGAGAGGGTATTCTTCAATAAGAATTTTTGGGGCTGTAAAAAAATATTCACAGACTACAGCAAAAAACTCAGCGGGATTCTGAGCAGCATAGGGGTTGATCTCACCATGGTGGTGTTTAACCCGCCTTATTAATCGTTCATAGGCCTTACTTAATGAATCAGTCCATTCTTTAATGGACATGTCTGGGTGGAGTGGTGGCATACCATTCGCTCTCCCATTGAGCATATCAAGTTTGTGTGCAAATTCATGCAAGACCACATGATGTCCATGACGTAAGGCATAACTGTCACGCTCAACATCATCCCATGACAGAATCACTGGGCCACGGATCCATGATTCACCACTCAGAGTATTTTGTTTATTCTGTACCAGCCCGATTTCATCAGTAGTCTCTCTTTCCACTCTGAAAGCATCTGGATAAACCACAATTTCATGCCAACCTGCGAAATAATCCAGACTCAGATATAAAATCTCAAGACA
>JALSSM010000394.1 GCA_026984275.1 Gammaproteobacteria bacterium | reverse complement strand
TTGATGACCACCTCTTCCTGACCAATTAATTGATCAACCAGAAGCCCTACCTGCTGTGTTCCAACATTAACAATAACAACATGCCCGGGACTTTCACTTTCTGCTCCAAACCCGGCATTGGCTACCAACCATTGACTCAGATTAAATATCGGTAATGCTTTACCACGCACCACCAGTACATCCTGACCATCGACCACATTGGTTTCGTCAGCATCAAAATCCATAATCTCTTTTACGTTAACCAATGGCAGAGCAAAGATTTGTTCCCCAAGGATGACCATCAGGGTAGGCATGATTGCCAGGGTCAACGGTAACTTGATCGAAAGTGTTGTGCCTTCTCCGAACTTGGAATCAATTTCAACGATACCATTTAACTGGCTAATACGGGTTTTAACCACATCCATTCCAACCCCACGACCGGAGACATCTGAGATCTCGGTTTTGGTGGAAAAGCCAGCCGAAAAAATCAGTTCAAAACATTCACGATCATCAAGTCGGGCAGCCGCATCGGCATCCATCATACCTTTTTCAATCGCTTTGTTACGCAGTACCTCAGGATCCATTCCGGCGCCATCATCAGCAATCGTGATCAGGACATGATCACCTTCCTGTTTTGCACCGAGTTTTAAAGTACCTTGTCTATTTTTTCCTTTTGACTCACGAACATCTGGCATTTCAATACCATGATCAACCGCATTACGAACCAGATGCACCAGTGGATCGGCTAAAGCCTCGACCAGATTCTTATCCAGATCAGTATCTTCACCGAACATTTCAAGATTGATTTCTCGTCCCAGACTTCTGGCCAGATCTCTGACCACACGAGGGAACTTACCAAAAATTTTCTTGATGGGTTGCATTCTGGTTTTCAAAACAACCGATTGTAGATCAGAGGTGATCACGTCCAGCGAAGCGGCCGTTTTAGTCATCTCTTCATCACCGATAGTTTCTTCAAGGTTTGACATACGATTTCTGATTAAAACCAGTTCGCCAACCAGGTTCATAATGCTGTCAAGCGTACTGGTCTCAACACGGACTGTACTTTCTGCGACAGGCGGAGGTGGTGTTTTCGCTTTTGGTTTGATTTCTTTTTCTTTAGCCGGGGTTATTTCTTTTGGTTCTTCGGCTTTTACCTGAACGGGTTGTTCCGGCTCTTTAGCAGGTTCTGGCTCTTTCTCTGGTTCAGTTTTTTGTTCTGGAGAAGCTATATCGACAGATCCATGTTTTCCTTTTCCATGAATCTCATCCAAAAGCTGATCAAATTCTTCTTCTGTTATTTCATCATTACTACTCTCTTTTGCCTCAGAGTTAGTGGCAGATTTTTCATCTTCTGGAGAAGAATCTTTAGTTGTAGAAGCTGTTGTTGGCGATCCTCCAGAACCATGTAATTCATCCAGCAGGGCTTCAAATTCTTCTTCTGTGATCTCATCATCAGAAGCAGCTTGTGTGTCAGGCTTTTCTTCTTTTGTTTCTTTGCCACCTAAAGCATCAACAATTTCATCAAACTCCTGCTCTGTAATCTCATCAGCCGATTTTTCTTCAACCGCTGCGGTTTCCAGAACACCATCCTTATCTGCCAATATTGTTAATTTACTCATGAGTTCAGCTGGTGCAGGATCGGGATCTTCACCGGATCGAATCTGATCAAACATGTCGTTCAGGACATCAAGTACATTTAAAACAATGTCCATCAGGTCGGCATCAATTTTTCGTTCTCCCTGTCGCAACAAATCAAAAATGTCTTCACATTTATGTGCGACATTAACCAGATTATCCATTGCCAGGAAACCGGCGCCACCCTTTATGGTATGGAATCCTCTGAAGACAGCATTGAGAAGATCAGCATCATCTGGAGAGGTTTCCAGATCCACCGCCTGCTCGTTCAACAGCTCAAGTATCTCACCTGCCTCGACAAGAAAGTCCTGCACAATTTCATCATTTAGATCGATAGCCATAATAATTCTCTATATGTTTTTAACTACGTTTTCAAGAAAACCCTGCTTTTTTCAATAATCCGTCAGAAACCAAGACTTGAAAGCAGATCATCAACATCGTCCTGATCGTTCACGACGTTGTCTTTGTCTTCTGCATTCATCTGAGGTCCTTCCGCTTCGACTTCACTCACAACTTTCTTAGGCGTGGCTTGCACACCGGTTGCCCTGATCAATCCTACAAGTGAATCTTCAACTTCCTGTACGACCTGAATGACTTTTCTGATAACCTGACCAGTAATATCCTGAAAATCCTGGGCCATCAGAATATTGTTGAGTCCGCTATGAATCGTGTCAGAATTTCTCGTTAACTCACCCAGAAAATCTACCAGCTCACCACCCATTTTTTTAAACTCATCAACATCCATCTCACGCCGTTGAAATCTTGACCAATCTTCTTGTAATTGTCCTGCACGAGTACGGATCGTTTCAGACACGGGAAGAATTTCTTCTACAACATCCATGGTTTTGTTGGCAGCTTCTTCTGTTTTTTCGATAACAAAATTCAGTCGTTCCTTGGCATCGGGTATTTCATGTTCTGCAATGCCAGCCAGGTCAGATTCTGCACGTACACTTGATAATGAATCATGTAACTGTCGTGTTAATTTACCAATTTCTTCAAACAAACGTGATTCACGTTCTGCTGCAATCATAGCCAGAACTTCATCCGCATGTTCTTCATTTCCTTCCTGAATTGCATCCAGAAATTCATTGGCCAGATCTAGTCGTGTTGCGTCTACCACAATATTCTCCTTCTTATCTATTTTTATGCGGGTGTTTCGATACGTTCAAAGATCTTGTCGATCTTTTCCTTCAGCGTTCCAGCCGTAAATGGTTTTACAACATAACCATTGACACCGGCCTGAGCGGCTTCAACGATCTGCTCACGTTTTGATTCTGCCGTTACCATCAATACGGGTAGATCTTTCAATTCAGGATGTGCTCTGACTGCCTTCAGCAGATCAATGCCCTGCATACCCGGCATGTTCCAGTCGGTCACCAGAAAGTCGAAACCACCTGCTTCCAGTTTTGGTAGTGCAGTTTGCCCATCATCGGCTTCATCTGTATTGGTAAAACCCAGATCTCGCAACAGGTTTTTTATAATTCGTCTCATCGTAGAAAAGTCATCCACAATCAGAATTTTCATATCTTTATTCACAATATTTCTCCGTACTTACTATAAAAGATTGATCCAGTCCTGCATTCTTGCTTTCAGTCTAACCAGTGCCTGTGAATGGATCTGGCAAACTCTTGATTCACTGACACCAAGTACTTCACCGGTTTCACGTAAATTCAATTCTTCTTCATAATAAAGCGACATCACTAGCCGCTCTCTGTCTGGCAATGTTGAAATCGCTTTAGTTAAAGCCTCTTTGAACTTCTCCTTCTCAACCTGATCAGGTGGGGCTACAATATTGTCAACGAGGCTTTCTGAAAAACCTTCTTCACCGGTGACCAGATCTTCAAAACTGAACATACGATGACCACTGGCATGTTGCAGAATCTGATAATATTCATCCAGGGTAATTTCCATATGTTCAGCGACTTCAAAATCTTTGGCGTCACGACCTGTTTTTCCTTCGACCTCATTGATTGCCTTGGTTAGCTCTCTCACTTTTCTGTGTAAAGAACGCGGAGCCCAGTCACCTTTCCTGATTTCATCCAGCATCGATCCTCTGATCCTGATTCCCGCATAGGTTTCAAAGCTGGCACCTTGTGAGGCATCATAGTTTTTTGATGCTTCAAGTAAGCCGATCATCCCGGACTGGATCAGATCATCGACCTGAACACTGGGCGGTAATCGTGTCATTAGATGATAAGCAATCCGTTTTACCAGTAACCCGTGCTGTTCTATCAGATCATTACTGGCTGGAACTTCTTCCTTTCTGGCTGTCTTCTTGTAGGCCGCCACTTGACTCATAATTGCACCTGTCTCTTTTTTGGTTCTGCCTGTACCAGTTGCTCAACGAAAAATTGAAGACTTCCATTGGCTTTAGTTGGTATCGACCATTTATCAGTTCGATCTGCCAGCCTCTTATAGGCTCTTGCCGCCCCTGAGCCTGGCAAAACATCAAATATTGCTTTTCTTTGTTGTACGACCTTACGAGAATTCAGGTCATAAGGAATCGTTCCAACAAGATCCAGTGATACGTTTAAAAACTGTTCCGTTACATCCACCAGTTTCTGAAATATTTTTGCACCTTCCATTGAACTCTGGGCCATATTTGCAAGAATTCTGAATCGATTGATTCCATGATCCTGATTCAGGACTTTAATCGTTGCATATGCATCCGTAATTGAGGCGGGTTCATTACAAACGACCAGTAATACTTCCTGTGCCGCGGTACAAAATTTTACGGTATTCGAATTAATTCCAGCGGCTGTATCAATCAGAAGAACATCCGCCTGTTTAGATAAAGAACTGAATGCGTGAATGAGTCCAGCCTGCTCAGGTTCTGACAGATCTGCCATCTGCTTGACACCAGAAGATGCTGGAATCACTTTAATTCCACGTGGTCCGGTAAGAATAATGTCTTCCAGATCACACTCTCCTTTGAGTACATGTGAAAGATTTAATGTATGTCTTAAACCAAGCATGACATCAACATTCGCCAACCCGAGATCAGCGTCCATTAACATGACACGTTTACCTTTTTCAGCCAGTCCCAATGCCATGTTTATAGCCACTGTTGTTTTACCAACACCACCCTTACCGCTGGTCACAGCAATAACCCGGGTTGTCTCATTGTTGTCATATTTACTGACAGAAGTAGTGGTTGTTCGTGGAGAAATTTCGACTACGTTCATAGCATTTCTCCTTTCAGCATTTGTTCCATCATCAGGTCTTCCGTTTTATCAAAAGCATTCATACTTTTTGATATAGCAACTGCCTTGCCAATTAAGTCCTGAATTCGAGAAATTTTTAGATCATCTGGAATATTTTGCCCTTCACTGTAATAAGTAATGGGTAATTTATGTTCGACGACTGCCGATAAAACGGGGCCAAGGGAGGTTGATTCATCGAGTTTTGTTATGATGCAACCACAAGGGTTAACTGGCTTAAAGGCCTCTATCATTTGTTGTAATGCATCAGCCTGGGTCGTCGCTGATAACACCATATAGGCTTTAAGCATTGGTGTGCCGCTCTTAATCGTTTTTAATGCGGCAACCAGTCTTTCATCCCGGTAACCGAGTCCAGCAGAATCAATCAGTACCAGTGGTTTTTCCAGAAAACCATCGAGCGCAGCTTCCAGTTCCTGTTCAGAACCAACAGCCCGGACAGGAATCTTTAAAACACTGCCCAGATTTTTAAGTTGATCAAATGCACCAAAGCGTTGGGAATCTGTTGTAATCAATGCAACGTTTTCACGACCATGTCGTGCTGCATATTGAACGGCCAGTTTTGCAATCAATGTCGTTTTACCGACACCAGCTGGGCCCACCAGAGCCACAACACCACCATTGGTCAAAATCGTGTCACCTGCGATGGGTACCTGGCGAGCAAACATGGCCAGTGCCCGATACCAGGCTTTTCGGTGTCCGAGATCTTCATTGATCCGATATGCAATATGACGTGCAACACCCGGCGTCAAACCTAAAGCGACCAGCTTGCGTAATACCCCCGCTCGTACTGGCGTTTGACGGCTCATTTCTCCCCAGGCAAAGCCTGAGATTTGAGTTTCTACCAGAGACTTAAGCGAATGCAGTTCCTTTCGCATATCATCCAGTAATGAGTCCTGTGTCCAGACGACTCCTGGTGTGGCCGGTTTGTGAATTTTCTTTTCGGAATTGTCTTCTATTTCCTGCTCAACATATTGTTCAATTTTTTCAACATGTTTTGTTTCAGGAACTGATGTCAGTTGTTGATCAAAGGCCTGTTTTACTGCACTGGATAATTCAACTTTGAAATCCAGATCAGGAAGATCTTCTGATTCAACATTCTGCTCCTGAGATCTCTGTTCTTGTGATCTCGCTGGTGTATATTCAAATTTTGGTTTCTTTAATGTTGGTGCCTTCGTGTTTTTGATCATCTCCCTGGCCTGAACAGCATCTTCACTTTGTGATTGATCAACATCAGGAAAAATATATTTTTCCGGTTCCGTTTTTACCGGCTCAAGCAACGATTCGTCATAATCAACCGCTGCTGTAATCTCGATACCTTCCGGTACTTTTTTGTTTGACAAAATAACAGCATCCGGACCATGAAGATCACGAACGAGTGCCAGCGCTGAGCGCATATCCTTGGCTACATGGCGAGTAACATTCATGTGCTTCGCCTCCTTGTTTTGTTAGTCATATTTATCATCCTGTTTGTTCTAAATTTTATTGCCCACCGACGCTTGCGATAATAGTGATCTGCTTGCTTTCAGGTATCTCACTAAAAGCCAGAACATTCATCGACGGAACACTGTGTTTAATAAACCTGGCCAGGAATTCCCGAAGGTTATCCGGTACCAGCAAAATCGCCGGTTGTCCTGCTTGTTCCTGCTGATCACTGATGTCTTTTAATGACTGCAACATCTGACTGGCAAGTCCCGGTTCTAGTGCGATTCCGCCATCACTCATGGCTTTTACTGACTGTTGCAATAACTGTTCCAGTGTTGCATCCAGCGTGATCACCGGGAGATCTTCGCTCATACCATTGATTTGCTGGACGATCATGCGACCTAACGCGATACGAACAGCTGCCGTAAGGGCGACGGGATCCTGACTTTGTGGTGCGTATTCTGAGAGCACCTCAATGATGGTGCGCATGTCACGAATCGGAACAGATTCTCTTAACAGGTTTTGCAGAACCTTGACAATAACGCCCAGCGGTAAAATTTTAGGCACCAGATCTTCGACCAGTTTGGGGGAGCTTTCTGCCAGTCGATCGAGTAATTGCTGAACTTCATCGTGACCTAATAATTCGTGTGCATGATCCTGTAATGTCTGACTTAAATGTGTTGCAACGACGGTACTGGAATCAACGACTGTATAACCTAATGATTGCGCCTGATCACGTTGATGAGGATCAATCCAGAAGGCTTCCAGCCCAAATACCGGATCATGTCCCGGTATGCCCTGAATTTCGCCATAGACCTGTCCAGGATTGATCGCCAGTTCTTTCTCCACATGAATCTCATCTTCATTTAAGGTGGCTCCCATGAGGCTGATCCGATAAGCAGAAGGGTTAAGATCAAGGTTGTCACGAATATGAACAGGCGGGACCAGAAATCCCAGTTCCTGAGATAACTTTTTACGTACACCTTTCAGACGCCCCAGTAATTCACCTCCCTGGTTTTTATCGACTAACGGGATCAGTCGATAACCCACTTCAAGACCGATGGCATCGATCGGTATCACATCATCCCAGCTTAATTCTTTATTTTCTGGTGGTGGCGGTGGTGGTGTCTCTTCCTCGATAAGCGCTAATGCCTTCTGCTCTTTCTGATGTTTTGCTGTATAGAAAGCACCGGCAGCCGCTGCCAGAGCCAGTAAAAGGAAAACAACATTTGGCATGCCCGGAATAATCCCCATCAGGCCAATCAGTCCTGCTGCAACACCCAGCGTTTTTGGATTCGCAAACAACTGCCCGACAATCTCATCACCCATATCCTGTTCGGTGGAAACCCGGGTTACCATGATCGCTGTGGCTGTGGAAAGTAATAGTGAAGGGATCTGGGCAACCAGGCCGTCACCGATAGTCAACAATGTAAAAACACGAGCCGCATCACTGACACTCATGTCATATTGCATGGTTCCGATGGCCAGCCCACCCAGCAGGTTAATCACCAGTATGATGATTCCGGCTACCGCATCACCTTTGACAAATTTGCTGGCACCATCCATTGAGCCATAAAAATCGGCTTCCTGAGAGACGTCCTCACGGCGGGCACGTGCTTCATCCTGATCAATGATTCCGGCATTGAGATCAGCGTCGATCGCCATCTGTTTACCCGGCATGGCATCCAGAGTAAACCGGGCTGTGACTTCTGAGATACGGCCT
>JALSSM010000393.1 GCA_026984275.1 Gammaproteobacteria bacterium | reverse complement strand
ATGCCACACCGGCAAGAAAACCTTCATTTCCCAAAAAGATTCCGATCCTGGTGCTGGCTTTATTTGGTTCCCTGTTACTGGGTCTGTTAAGTGTATTCATCCGTGAACTATTTGATAAGGGATATCGTAGTGGCATACAAATTGAAAAAGACACTGGCTTACCTTCTTTAGGTCTGGTTCCAAAGCTGGGCAGATTCCGGATAAGAAATATGAAACCAGAAATTCATGTTCAGAAATACCCTGCCTCACCTATCAGTGAAGCCATACGATCAATTTATACCAACATGACCTTAGGTGAAAAAAGTGGTCATTCTGCCAGGGTGATCCAGTTTACTTCTGCCTATCCTGATGAAGGTAAGACAACGATCGCCCAATGTCTGGCCATTCTGAAGCGCCAGGGTGGAATGAAAACAGTTCTTATTGATGCTGATATGAGAAGCCCGGCAATACATTCTTCATTTAAGATAAAACCTAAACCCGGACTTGCGGAATATCTGAGTGGGAAAACAGCACTTCATCAGATTATTGTTCAGGATAAAAAAACCGGGGTATACCTGATCCCTGCGGGGCATGCTAAAAAGAGTCCAACCGATCTTCTACCATCAGAAAAACTTGATACACTTCTATCCGATTTATCTGAAGTCTTTGATCTGATCATTCTCGATTCTCCTCCTGTTCTGGCGATTCCAGATGCACGAATTATCTCCAGCAAGGTTGATATGACAGCGTTTGTCGTTAAATGGGCTGACACTCGAAAAGAAGTAGTACGTTTTGCCTTAAAACAACTCTCAGATTCAAGAGCTTCCAGAGTGGGCACTGTTTTAACCATGGTCGATGCTAAAAAGCATGCCCAATATTCGTTTGCTGATTCTGGTATGTACACTGGTCATTTCAAACAATATTATATCGGTGGTTTATAAAAGTAATAACAAGAAACCTTCTTCTTGATCTGCAATAAACGCTAAAGAAGCGTACTGACTCGCCGTTAAACTTGATATAGATATCTTGACCAGGTTTAACAGTATGAGCTCACCATCGCGAACAATTCATGAGGAAGACTTATCTGCATTTCTTTCGGGTTCATTTTTACCATCGCCCCCTGAGATACTTTATAAGATCAATCAGGCCTCATCTGATCTTGATCAGATCGCAAAAATCATTAATACCGATATTGGACTCTGCGCCAGTGTTCTAAAAACAATTAATTCACCTTTCTATGGGATGAAAAACACAATTTTTTCGATCCCGCAAGCCGTGACACTACTCGGCCTGGAAAGTGTCATGAATATCATTAATGCACATTTATTATTAACCGAGTTAAAAGCTGATAAATACAACTCAAACCTGGATGACTTCTGGCAACTTTCTAATGAGGTCGCGGAAGCTTGTATCACGGTCGCTAAATATCTCAACTTTCCTGCAACTGATGAAATTTATCTCCTTGGTTTATTTCATAACGCAGGAATACCCATGATGCTTAAAAGATTTCCAGAATACATGACAACCATTCAAAGAGCATATGAGGACCCTGAATTAAGAATAACCGATACTGAAAACAAGACGCATAATTGCAACCATGCAATTGTGGGTTATCTCATTGCAAAGAGCTGGCAACTTCCTCAGCACGTCCGACAGATCATCAGGGATCATCACAATCTTGATCGCCTGACAACAGGCCTTCAGGAAGATA
>JALSSM010000392.1 GCA_026984275.1 Gammaproteobacteria bacterium | reverse complement strand
AGATTGAAGGGAAATGTGGCGCAGGAAAACAAGGAGAAGGAAAGTGCGGTGGATCCAAGAAAACCGAAGGTAAATGCGGTGCTGAAAAAAGTACTGAAGGTAAATGTGGCGAAGACAAACAAGGAGAAGGAAAGTGTGGTGCTTCAACATAAAATATTGAAGCAATAGAACCTCATTTCTTTCTACAGGAAATGGGATTCTGTTTTACTTCCTGATCAGATAGCAATGGTGACATATGAGATACCGTAATTATTTTATTATATTCTTAATGGCATTATGGCTTCCTGCTTCACAGGCAAAGAGTAGCGATAACGATTTAATAAAGTGGAAAGATTGGTCGGCGAATACCTTTGAACAGGCAGCCAGTGAGAATCGTTTTATTATTCTGGATCTCGAGGCAGTTTGGTGTCACTGGTGTCATGTAATGGATGCAAAGACATATATTGATCCAGGTGTAGTTGCTTTAATTAACAAGCATTTTGTAGCGGTAAAAGTTGATCATGATGCTCGCCCTGATCTTGCTGGCCGTTATAGAGATTATGGTTGGCCAGCAACGATCTTCTTTACTGCAGATGGAACTGAGATAGTAAAGCGACAGGGCTATATTTCTCCAGAGAAAATGAAAAAGTTATTAAGGGCAATTATCGATCAGCCATCACCTGAGGAATCTAATCGATCTATTGATCAGAATACTTCCAACTCCAAAGAGTTTTTATCAAAAACATTACGCAAAGAATTGGAAGATCGTCATGAAAAATATCACGATGAAAAACTGGGCGGGCTTCTAATAAAACAGAAATTTCTTGATCGAGACACAGTTGAATATTCCATGAAACTTGCTGCTCAGGGTGATAAGAAACAGGAAAAGCGTGCACGTCAGACTCTCGATGCTGCTCTGGCTCTGCTTGATCCTGCATGGGGTGGCTTCTATCAATATTCCACGCATGGAGACTGGAAACATCCCCACTATGAGAAGATCATGCAAGTTCAGGCAGGTTATTTACGTATTTATGCGCTGGCTTATGAACAGTTCAAAGAACCAAAGTACTTGATGGCTGCGGAAGAAACCGTGCGTTATCTGGATGATTTTATGTCCAGTCCTGAAGGCGTTTATTATGTCAGCCAGGATGCTGATTTAATTCAGGGACAACACAGCCATGGATATTTTTCCTTGAATAGTAAACAGCGACTTGAAAAAGGAATGCCTCGTATCGACAAACATATTTATGCTCGTGAAAATGGTTGGGTGATCGAGGCGCTAGCTACCTTATATGAAGTAACACATGATCAGCAATATCTTGATAGAGCATTAAAAGCGGTTCATTGGATAGCATCAAACCGGCAGCTTCCAGGTGGGGGATTTCGACATGATCAGAAAGATTCTGCTGGTCCATATCTGGGAGATTCATTGGCAATGGGAGGAGCTTTCTTACAACTATTTCGTGTCACCAAAGATCGCAACTGGCTAGACAAAGCTCAGAAGACTGCACATTTTATTTCTTCAAATTTCAAAGGAAATAATGCAGGCATGGTTAGTGCGGTTGCGAATAAGACACCTGTTAAGCCATTTCCACAGATTGATGAAAACATATCAGTTGGTAGATTTTTTAATTTTCTATACCAGCAAACTAATAATCAGGATCACAATCAGGTGACTAATTACGTCATGCGTTATTTGGCTAGCGAGCAAGTAGCT
>JALSSM010000391.1 GCA_026984275.1 Gammaproteobacteria bacterium | reverse complement strand
ATTAAAAATCAATATTTCCCAGCCATAGGTTTGAATCGGATCATCAATAAGGGTAACAGTTTCATATTGGCTAACAGTGCAACGATCATTGCAAACCCAGAAAGTAAACTAAAATAGATGGTCGATATAAGATTAGAAAAAAGCCAGAACCGATGAGAAGCCCAGAGTAATCGGGATAGTACATGCCCGTCCAATAACGACGTGACAAAGTCACGCTGTACTCAGAAGTAGTCTATGTTTCAGAACATTCTGATTAAGATTATGTAATGAAAACAACAGTCATTTAATTATATTATTTCTGAATCGATTTAAGATAGGTCAGGAGAGCTTTAATTCTTCCTTTGACCAATGTTTCGTCAGATATGCCAGCCGCTTCTTTAGCGAACTCTTTACCCCAGACTGGCATTTCACGAGTGCCATGTTCAAGTGGTGCGTTCCGTCCATCAATTTTTTCATAGATCTCCCAGAAAGGAAAATCCCCACCATATCTTTTTGAGATTTGTGTTAGATCAGCCGGCTTCTTAATAAGTACTTCTTCCATTGGACCATTACCCAAACCTTCAGGACCATGACAAACAGCACATTTCACCTGATAAACTTTCCACCCTGTATTGATGACTGGATCATCTGATATCGTTAATTTTTCCATATCAAAGAATTGCTCATCAGTTGCTGCTGATACTGGTGAATTTAGAAAAAGCACGCCTGCCAGACTAACAAGAGAGGCAAAGAGAAACGGGTTATTTTTGTTTATAATGTTCAAACAAACCATGATATATACCTCTTGAATTTATAGTTACAAAATACTTCAATAGCCGATTAAAAGATCTGATCAAGATCAGGAAAATGGTTTTTATAACAGATTAATCGGTAGTCTTTCTTTTAATAAGTCGAATAACGCTTCATGCGATCTGTGATCAGCGATATTGAGCGCTTTTATGTTAGTCAGTTTGTTGACCAGACTAATCGCTGCCGTTGTATTGGTTGCGGGTCCGGTAACTAGATCAGGATGTAAATTAAACGCAGTTTGCACACCGACAACAGCATAAGGATCAGATGCGCAAAGAACCGTGAAACAGATATTTTCCTTTAATTCTGAGATGGCAAGTGCGCCGTTGTAAGGTTCGAGAGGTGAGGCACCAGCTTCGGCAACCAGAATATCGGCATTCAATCCAGCTATCCTGCTGATCAGATTTCTATTTGCCTGAATAAATTCACTTTCAGGAACAACTGTTGAGGGTAAACCTGCATCTACAAAATCAAAAATATGATCAGCACCTGCGTCTCCAAATGACAGGGTATCCCGAAATCGCCCGGCTCCTGTGAATTTGGCACCGACAACATTAAGCCCTGCACATTTTAGTAAATGAACAATGACTCTTCCCGTTGTTGTTTTACCTGCCGACATTGATGTTCCAACCAATAAGATAACGGGGATCTGCAATTTAGTTTCCGGATATTTCCCTACGAAATCATTCATTCGCAGTTTTCCTTTTTCACGAACGACATGACCTTTATAACTTAGCTTCATAAACCCCGGCATGGTATGAGATATAGAAGTTGCTTTTCCAAACAATCCAGCACAGGTAAGGGCATCCATCAGGCCATCATTTTCGATCGCCTCCCAGTTTCCAACACCGCCCAGTGTAGCTGCACGTTTTCCAAAAGCCCCTATAACATGATCACCGGGCAAGGCTTCAATTAATCTACCAGAATCAAGTTCAACCAGATTATCAGGACAAGGTAAACCAGCAACCTCCCCAATAACATAATCACCTGTTTGCCACTCGTTACGAGGGAGGTTTTTTAATTCAAAATGTCCAGACCTTAAATCAGAAATACGGGTCAATGAACTGTAAAACATAGGCGATGTATCAAACATGAGCTTCACCTCCTGTTTTGTTGCCATCAGGTATTTACAAGACTGGCGGCGAGATTAGTAACAATGTTAACAAGGCAGCACGCTCGATTGTTTTATCAATATACAAAAATTCGTGATGGGCATGTGCACCATCACCGACAGGCCCAAGTCCATCCAGAGTGGCCGTGTATTGACTTGTAATGTTTCCATCAGAACCTCCGCCAGCCATGCCTTCTTCAAGTT
Source organism: Gammaproteobacteria bacterium (assembly GCA_026984275.1). GTDB lineage: Bacteria > Pseudomonadota > Gammaproteobacteria > CAJXQU01 > CAJXQU01 > CAJXQU01. The sequence continues at coordinate 5,949 of JALSSM010000391.1, read as the reverse complement.
CAAGACCAATCTCTTTTCCGAGATCCTGTGCCAACATCCATAGTGCATGATTTTCTTGTGTCGGTTCTAATGCTGGCCTGCCGATCCCGCCCTCAATACTTAAAGTTACACCCGGCACCTGTGGTTTTAATGCGAAGATCACTTTTTCAATATTTTCTGCATCCACTTGTGTCTGGACACGCACATCAACCACGGCCTGGCTGGTTGGTGCTATAACATTGGGTCGCAGGCCACCATCAATGGTACCGACGTTGACTGAGATGCCTTTTTCCTGATCATTTAAACTGAACAATTGCTGGATGATAAAAGATAGTTCGTGAATAGCACTGGCTCCAGATTCTGGATCAAGTCCAGCATGTGCGGCCTTACCCTGTATGTTGATCGTATAACGAGCCACTCCTTTGCGGGCAGTTTTGAGAACACCTGCAGATCCCATAGAAGGTTCCAGTACAAAACTTCGTTGTACTCGTTTTGCCAGCATTTGAATGTACCGCCTGGAATCACGACTTCCAATTTCCTCGTCACCATTAACAAAAATAACAGGTGTCAGGTGAAGTGGTAGTTCAAGGGCTTGAATAGCCTGCAAGGCGAAGACAATTTGAGCAAGACCACCTTTCATATCAAACACACCTGGACCCTTAATAATATTTTCTTTTACCACGAAAGGCATTTCATCAAGGGTTCCGAGAGGCCAGACAGTGTCATAATGTCCCAGCAGTAGCTGATTTTTACTATACCGCTTTCGATTCATTGGGCTTGCATAAAGGTGACGTCCAGTTGTCTTTCCGCTCACAGGTCTGGTTTTAAAATCAAGCTTCTTTAAGTATTCCGCAAGGATGTCATGGACACGATCCTGAGATTCTGCAACAGAGGAAGGTGATTCTGCCAGTGTCATTCTTTTCAGAAAGGCCACTATGTCAGGTTGCTGATTTTGTAGAAACTCAAGTATTTGTTCACCGTGTTTCTGCATTTTATAGTCAACTATTTTTTCATCCCGGAAGGAAAAGGGAAGGAGTTAGAAGTATCAATTGTGGCAAATCTTCCTGGGTGCAAATAAGCCAGCAATGGTGAGTCATGGATCAGATCCTGATCATCAAGATCAGAGATCCTTTGAGCATTTTTATCTACATAGGCAGCCATAATTTCACCTGTTACCAGGCTGTTGATACCAAACCCATCGATTGTTTTGTAGTGTCTACATTCAAAAAACAGGTAGGCATCTTTAATAAAATCACATTTGATTGTTTTTGCAGGAAATGTTGGTAGAACAGCCAGGCTTGATTTTTCATTTTTAGTTCCACAACGTGGTGATGCTGCAAGACTTGTGTATAACAATTGAGATGGTCGCGGGAAGCTGACAGTAAACTCGCCACTACGTCTAATATTTTTATATGTGTTGTGCCTCTCGGTACAGACAAATCCGATGTAATTATCCCAACCCATGGGCATCACCATATGTTTTGGAGCCAGATCAATGTCACCGTTTTTTTCACATGTACCAATCAAAACTAATGGTGCAACCATAAAAAACCGATCCCATATAGGAGTGCTTATATCAAGCGAAACTAAACCACCTGGATCAGATATTGTCATAACGATCACCTCTTCTTTTATATTTTATATACCAAAAGAAGAGGTGAGTTTGTGACATGGATCATGTCATAGCCGTTTAATAACCCTGGCTGGATTAAATGTTTTCTCAGTGTTGATAATCAGGATATGCTGCTTTTCTTCTGGTTGGAATTCATCATGATTTTCCAGCTGATGTTTGAGTATGGCCAGATCAGCATCTGAAGCATCCTCCCCAATCGAATTTCTTTTTATAATCCTTTGTGCCAGTGTTTTGATTGAGGCGGTAAAATTTAAAATGTGAAACGGAATGGATAATTCCTTCGCTAACTTTTTAAACTGATCACGTTTTTCTTTATTAAGAAAAGTAGCGTCTACAACGACGGGGTAGCCTGCTTTGATTATTAGTCGAGAAAGTCTAGCCAGTTGGTCATAGGTCTTTTTAGTGATGTCTTCCTGATAGAGACCTTTTTCTGTTTTATTCTGTGCTCGTATTTGAGCATTGAGATCAAAAAGTCGCTTCCTCTCGACATCTGATCGAATCTGAATTGCATTAATCAGGTTAACAAGTTGTTTCGTACAGGTGGTTTTCCCGGATCCAGAAAAACCATGTGTTATACAAAGAAACACGGGGTGCTTATTTTGCCGATAATTTTCTGCTAAAGATACATGATCGTATAGTTTTTGAGTAAGCTCTTTTCGGAAGAGTATATCCTGAGTTTGTTTGCGTTGAATATCAGCTACTTTTGCGCGAACCATTGAACGATAAATACAATAAAATCTTAGTATTTCCAGGCCTCCATAATCCCCCGTGTTTTCCAGATAGTCATTCAGTAATCTGTTCGAAAGATCATTACGTTTACGGAAGTCCAGATCCATCAATACAAAAGCAATATCACTAAATACATCAATCCAGCGAAAGGATTCATTAAATTCGATACAGTCAAAAATAGTTACTTTGTTATCGATCAAAACCATATTACTAAGATGCATGTCCCCATGACACTCCCTTATAAAGCCCTGTTGTTTTCGTTGCAGAAAGACTTTATCCATTTTGAGCAGTTGATCAGAACTCCATTGTTTCAGATCAGATAATGTATTCACCAGATCATGTTCTCCAGTTTCCGGTTTGATCTGATCGAAGTTCTCCATGACCGGGTAACGAATTTGGTCAATATTACCAAAATCAGTATCCATTCCAGCCGGTTTCAGTGAAGTATGAAAATTAGCAATGACTTTTGCCAGATCATCAATGTGATCAGGCAACAGCCTGTTTTCATCCAGCAGCTTATCGAGTTGATCCTCAACCCGAAATTGCGACATCTTCAGAGCATATTCAATAACGGGAGCACCTGTCTTTTTTAAGGAAGGATTTGATTCAGACCCTGTGATCGATACGACACCAAGATACAGATCAGAAGCAAGTCGTTTATTTAATCGGTACTCCTGATCCAGATAAAATTTACGTTTTTCCAATGTGCTAAAGTCAAGAAAACCGAGAGCAATACTTTTTTTGAATTTATAGGCAAAAGGACCTGTTAAAAGTACATACGAAATATGAGTCTCAATTAAATTAAATTTATCAACAGGGTGATCAAAACAGTTTTTATTTTGAAGAGCCTCTAGCATGTTGAGAAGATTATTAATCTGTTTTGCCATATATGCTTTTACATTGTTTTAATCAAAGATCAATATAATGGAGTGTGTATTCCATTGATACAAATTTCATAAAATTGATGGCCTGTTAGCAAGATCGGGTTCATCAAGGTGCCTGAGGATCGTTTTACGAGATCCATCACGTATTTTCACTGCTGAGATCCAGTCATGACTTTCCGGTCGAACAGGATCACAAACCTGAACATGTACAGCTCCATAATGAGGGAACCATGAACCCGATCGCAGGATAGAACGAGTGCCATGAATCACGACGGGAACAACAGGAGCCATTGCTTCGGCTGCTGCAATAAAAGCCCCCATGTGAAATGGTAGTAGTCCGGGTGCTCGTACCAATGTGCCTTCCGGGTAATAGATTAAGGACTGATCATTATGTAGTGCCTTAACAGTCTGGCGTGCATCCACGACACCTCGTTGTCTGTCAATACGATCAACATAAACTGCACCAATACGTTTAAGAAATACACGCGGAAAAAACTTTTTTTTCAGCTCTCTTTTGGCAACAAATACTGGTTCACCGGGTAACACAGCCACCAGCACCAGGCTATCAAGGTAGCTGGAATGATTAGCGACGATAACAGAAGGTTCATCCGGTAGATTTTCAAGCCCTTCTACCTTAATCGGAATACCAGCCAACCTGAATAACAGACGTGCACTTTTATGAATCAACCACCAGCGCAATTTTAGCCCTGGCAAGCGTGTTACCAGCAACCAAACGATAGGGACCAGTAGCCAGAAAATGATTTTTGTATAGTAAGCATAGAGGTTTCGTGACAGTGTATGGCGTAGTTGGCGCCAACGGGGAACGATGGCACCGAAAACAAGTCGGGTTATTTGCATCACAATTGATCGATGTTTCTTATGCAGCAATCCTTTTTCATGAAGTTCGCATATTGCAGAACGGCGGATCTTGCCGCTGGAGGTCTTAAGCACCATCTGAGGTAGTGCCAGTATCACTTCATCCGGGGGCATTCCGAGCAGATCAATGGATGCGTTAATTATCATCTGACGTAAGGCATCATGAGCGGATTCCGGTTCGCGAGTCTCAGCCACGATGACCAGTTTCTCGGTTCCTGTGGGCTGATCCCGACTGCCGAAAATAGCGACACAACCTTTTCGAACACCATCAAGATTGCCAATAATCTCTTCTAGTTCATAAGGGTATATATTGCGTCCGCCACGAATGATCAGATCTTTTGAACGGCTGGTCAGATAAAGATCACCCTTAGCGATATAGCCCCGGTCGCCTGTAGCAAGCCATTCACCATCAAACAGTTTTTCTGTCGCCACTGTATTGTTGTAATAACCTTTTGTCGTTGATGGTCCCTGAAATTCAATCTCTCCTTCATGGCGATCGGGCTGTTCTCTGCCGGCATTATCGACGATACGGATCTGATAACCTTTCAGTGGATGACCGCAGGCAACATGCTCAAGTGCGTGCTGATCAGTTTCATCTGTCGGCAGTGCCTCTCCAGTAGCGAGAAAAAGCTATGTAGATAATCGCGGCCGGTTGGTAGCATGATCGCAACTCTTGCCCCAGGTATCAGATCTCTGGCCTGAAGCCCAAACGCAATTTTTCTTGCACCTTTGTGTAGATCAGCATAGGTAATTTTTTCGGGCTCACTGTCTTCACCATATAGATAGATATGCGTTCGTTCTGGATGTGCTGAAAGATGCCAATCGAGCATTTCGAGCAGGGTTTCTGCATTTGCTGGAAGTCCAGTGACATCCTCTTGCTCATCTTGAAAATGCTCTCCTTTAAGTACATGGACTTGCGATAGATGAGCAGGAAGGATGGCCAGTAACAGATCTTCGACAGTCTCGGCATCAGCCAGCAGGTCCTCCGGCAGATCGACATCGAAAGCACGCTCAAGGCGAATCATGAGTTCAACACGAGAGAGGCTGTCGAGACCCAGATCTCGATCCAGAGAGCTGTTCAATTTTAATTTGTCAGCAGCCAGGGTATTCTGAGGGTGAAGTTCAGACAAAAGTTGACTGACGACAGATAAGAGTTTCTCTGTCTTATCAGTTTCTCTATCAGGAACGAAGGTACTAGCCACGTTTAGCCCTCCATACAAATTATCAGCTAAGGATCAGTTTCCAGATCGAATAAAACCGAAACTATCTAATTCCCAGTATAGTCCACTGCTGAATACATCCATCAACGATAATCGTATAAAAGACGAACCTGTTGATCTTAATCAACTATTGATGAATCAAATGGTCGTATAAGTTTTTGTTGTAATTTAACGAGGAATATGAAATGAATGAGCGACAGATAAAGACTAAGAAAAGTGAATGGCCCAGACTTCCCTATATGATCCTGTTTGCGATCCTTTTTAATATTTCAGAGTTCGTCATTTATGTGATTATGATGATTCAGTTTTTGTTGAAACTAATGACAGGACAGGGCAATGATCGTTTATTTATTCTGGGAAGAAATCTTGCCAGATATATCTCACAATTAGTAGAATTTCTTACCTTTGTTTCAGATGAAAAGCCTTATCCATTTTCTTCCTGGCCGGATGATGAGGAAATTCATAGGAATGGAGTTTGATCTATTCGTTGTTACTGATTTCGTCAAACAACTGTTGAAATTCGTCAGTTATTTTGTGTCGAGGTTGATAATAAATCATGGGTTTTGCGGCTGTATGTGATTCTTTAACTTTTACAGAACTACTGATCTTTGTCTCCAGTACTTTATGT
>JALSSM010000390.1 GCA_026984275.1 Gammaproteobacteria bacterium | reverse complement strand
GATTCAGAGCCAGATCCTGAATCTGACCTTTAATAAACTGCACACGATCAGAACCAATCTTGTCCGCCATTTCAGTCTGGTATTTTCTTGCCAGGTCCAGCATATCGTCATTCATATCAACACCAATGACTTTACCCTGATCACCAACAAGTTGAGCGGCCATATAACAGATTTTGCCTGAACCCGATCCCAGGTCGAGTACCACATCACCCTCCTTCACATAACGTGAAGGATCACCACAACCATAGTCTTTTTCGATAATTTCCTGCGGTAATAATTTTAATAAACTGGCATCATAATCAACCGGGCAACACAGCTCGGCCTGTTGTTCCTGAGCCCCTTCAGAATATCGTTCGAGTACACTTGTTTCTTTATCCATATAAATCCTTCTTATTTAGTCTAATGCACCACCGCAACTACTTCCCTGCCCGGCTGTACAGCCATAACAATGATCAAGGACGGCGACAGGCTTATCTGTTAGTTTTTCAGCCTTTAATTCGCTGATATGTTTTTTTCCTTCTGGTGTTGAAATACTTAACATCTGATTGAAATCACAGTCGTAAACATAACCTTGCCAGTCAACACTTAAAATCGTTCGGCACATGACCGTTTCAAGGTTTTCCTGTCTAAAATTATCATGCAACAACTGCATGTATTCTTCAAATTGGCCTTTGCTGACAAGGGTACTCCCGAAACGCTGGATCGGCATATTGGTAATCGTAAAAAGCTTATTAAAAACAATATCGTAGTTGTTTTTCAGATGTTGTTTGTACACGGGTTCAAGCTCAGCCTGAGCCGGAGGAAGAACAGGACCCTGTGGATTATAAACCAGGTTCAGGATTAAACCTGTACCTTCCTGTCCATATCCAACTTCATTCAACCTCTGTAACGACTTTATACTGCTGATAAAGACACCATTGCCTCTTTGCTGATCAACATTGTCTTCCATATAGCAAGGCAATGAAGCAGCTATCTCAACTTTATTCTCAGCCAGGAACTCAATCATGTCTTCGTAACCTGTTTCCTGCAGAATAGTCAGATTACAACGATCAATAACCTTGATATCCAGTGATTTTGCTGCGAGCACCAGAACTTTGAAATGTGGATTCATCTCAGGGGCACCGCCCGTCAGATCCAGTATGCTTATTTTTTCTGATCTCAGGAATTCAATAATTTGATCGACTGTTTCTCGCGTCATGATCTCTTTTCGTTTTGGCCCTGCATTCACATGACAATGTAAACAGGTCTGATTACAGAGATAGCCGAGATTGACCTGCAAGGTCTCCAGTGGCAGCCTGGAAATGGTTGGAAAATGACTGACTTGCAAAAGTGGGAAAGTATTGTGCATTTGTTTGTGAATTCTATGCTAAAAACTGAAATTTCAACAGTCTTATAGTATCCTGCCTGTTTTTTTACAACGCTTATATTGATTCAATCTTATGACCCAGAAAAACAAATACAGTTCACGCATCACTCAACCTAAATCTCAGGGCGCTTCACAAGCCATGCTTTATGCCACCGGCATGACTGAAAAAGACATGGATAAAGCTGAAGTCGGCATTTCCAGTGTCTGGTATGAAGGCAATCCCTGTAATATGCATCTACTGGATTTATCTGAAAAAGTAAAAGAAGGCGTCATCGCTGCGGGGCTCGTAGGCATGCGTTTTAATACCATTGGCGTCAGTGATGGTATCTCAATGGGTACCGATGGCATGAGCTATTCTTTGCAATCCCGTGATTTAATTGCCGATTCTATTGAAACGGTAATGGCCGCCCAATGGTATGACGCCAATATCTCCATTCCTGGCTGTGATAAGAATATGCCCGGTGTGATGATTGCAATGGGTCGCCTTAACCGCCCTGCCCTGATGGTTTATGGTGGAACGATCAAGCCTGGCCACTGCCGTACCAAAAAAGGCACAGAGGAGACACTGGATGTTGTATCTGCATTTCAGAGTTATGGCCAGTTCATCAGTGGTGCGATAGATGAAAAGATCCGACAGACCATCGTCAAGAACTCGTGTCCTGGAGCGGGCGCCTGCGGAGGCATGTACACTGCCAATACGATGGCTTCTGCGATCGAAGCAATGGGTATGTCATTACCTTACAGTTCTTCCACGCCCGCAGAAGACCCTGGAAAGCTGGAGGAATGCTTTCTCGCCGGTGAGGCTATCCGTGTTTTACTGGAAAATGACATTAAACCACGCGATATCATGACCCGTGAGGCATTTGAAAATGCGATGGTGTTGACAATTGTTCTGGGTGGCTCAACCAATGCAGTACTGCATCTGATCGCAATGGCGCGCGCTGTCGATGTAAATCTTACGATTGATGATTTTCAGGCTGTCAGTGATCGTATTCCATTTCTGGCCGATCTGAAACCCAGTGGTCAATACGTCATGGAAGATGTCCATCATATCGGTGGAATTCCTGCTGTGATGAAAATGCTACTCGAAGAAGGTCTGATCAACGGTGAATGCATGACTGTCACGGGCAAAACGATTGCCGAAAACCTGAAAGATTTGCCCGGACTTAAAGAAGGTCAGGATGTTATCCGACCAATCAACAACCCGATCAAACCTTCAGGACATATACGGATCCTCAAGGGCAGTCTGGCTCCTGGTGGTTCTGTCGCCAAGATCACGGGGAAGGAAGGTCTTCTTTTCAAAGGTCCGGCAAAAGTATTTGATTCTGAAGAGGATATGCTGGCTTCACTTGAAAAAAATGGTATTGAAAAAGGTGATGTTGTTATTATTCGCTACGAAGGCCCCAAAGGTGGCCCAGGTATGCCGGAAATGTTGACACCAACATCGGCCATCATGGGGGCTGGCCTGGGATCAGATGTGGCCCTGTTAACGGATGGACGCTTCTCCGGTGGATCACATGGGTTTATTGTCGGTCATATTGTTCCCGAAGCACAGGAAGGTGGGCCAATTGCGCTGGTTAAAAATGGCGATTTAATCACAATAGATGCCGAAACTAACCGTATTGATGTCGATATTTCCGATCAGGAAATACAAAAACGTCGATCAGAATGGACTCCGCCAGCCTTTAAAGTCAGTCGTGGTACACTTTATAAATATATAAAGAATGTCAAAACGGCTTCTGATGGCTGTGTCACCGATGAATAAGGTTTATGATTGATTAACGATATACTGCGGAATGATGACATGACAGATGTCCAGTGGATCAACAAAAACGAGACTAAAAGTCAGGTGCTTTCGCACCCGGACATCAAAGGCTGGGTGGCGATCAGGAATGATGGTTCTCAAAATGTGGCTTCTGATGAAACAGCTGAGCAATTAGGTGATGTGCTGATCTATTTTAACCAGGTGACTGAAATGATTGGTGAAACATTTGGCCTTGATAAAATCGATGAAATTCATATTGTCTGTGATGAGCTCACAGCCGTCTGTATGCCTGGTAAAAAAGAAACTGTCGGGGTGATATTTGATAAAGATACCAAACCAAACCAGTTTTTAGCCAAATACAAAACAGCAAGATAATGAGTTTCCAGAAATCCATTGATGCCATACTCGATACCCCCAAAGTGGAGGCTCTACTGGTCTTTGATCTGGATGGCACGGTATATTTTGAAAAAGTACCTGCTGATACAAACCCGGCAGCATTGGAAAAATTACCACAACGAATACTGATGATGTACGACATCATTGCTGATAACTTTCAAAATTGTTCTGATTTCATTCTGAAATTTGAAAAGAAAAATCTCTATTTCCGAAAAAGCAGTGACAAAAAAGGTCAAAACTTCATACTGGCCATCCTGGGTGATGCCGGCATTAATTTTGTTTCCCTGAAGCTTGTCACTAATCTTGCGATGAAAATGATGGATCTGGATGATCAGATAGCCGGTGAAGAAGTCGCAGCCGTTGATAGCAAAAAAACTCGCTCCAAACTCACTTACCGGGGAAACCAGGTAGGTGACGATCAGAATCAGAGCGATACCCAAAAATCAGTGAAAAAACGTTCCGGCTTAACCTACCGGGGGCAAAAACTCTGAAACCTCTGATTCATTCTGGGTAAGAATGGATCAGAGGCTTCCTTATCCAGAATTCAGATTATTTATAAGGTCTTACTGTACTTTTTATAGTAGCTAAGTACTTTTGCTACGTAATGCTGGGTTTCTTTATACGGAGGGATTTTATTACCATATTTCATCACGGCTCCTTCCCCGGCATTGTAAGCTGCCAGCGCTAATCGGGTATCGTTATCAAACATTTCCAGTAAATCACGTAAGTATTTCGTCCCACCAGCAATATTTGCCTCAGCATCTTTACTGTCTTTCACGCCATAACGTTCAGCCGTGGCAGGCATTAATTGCATCATACCAACAGCCCCTGCTTTGGAGATCGCTTTTGGATTATAGGCCGACTCAGCCGTAATGACAGCATGAACAAGGGCATTGGGAAGTTTATTTCTGGCCGCTGCAGTTTTAATAATATCACCATATTTTTCCTGTCTTTTTGCCAGGTTAACATGGGTCGTCTTTTTTTCTTTCCAGCCTTTCCAGGTTCTGACTAAAAGTTTATAACCCTTGTGATCAGGTCGATCCGTCAGATAGACATGGCCGTTTTTATCAACATATTTATAGACATCCGCTTTCGCCTGAAAAGAAGTGAAAACAGAAATAAGAATCAGACCGAACAAAATCTTTGGCAGATTCTCTCTTAAAAATTTTATTTGTATCAGATTACCGGAATTTTTCATATCTGTTATCTAATATCCTTATGTGACTACTCGTTAAAGCAAGCCTGTCAATAAAACAAAAGCTAAAAGTTTCATACAGATCAGTGCAAACAATCCAGCGATCAGGTCATCAAACATAATACCGAATCCGCCAGATATTTGTTGATCAATGATCTTTATCGGCCAAGGCTTCAAAATATCAAATATTCGAAACAGGATAAATCCAGTAATAATCCACAACCACCCTGGTGGTGCCATAATCATTGTCACAAGATATCCGACTATTTCATCCCAGACGATACCGGGATGGTCATGAACACCCAGTTTTCTGGTTGTATGATCGCAAATCCAGATCCCGACCAGAAACAGGATCATCGTGATCAAGCCGTAAGTTAAGACAGGTAACGACTGCATGACCATATAAAGTGGTATTCCCACTAATGTTCCGAATGTTCCTGGTGCTTTTGCAGCAAGACCTGTGCCAAAACCCAGTGCCAGACAATTAACTGGGTCTTTTAGTACATCTGGATGGATAGCTGGATTATTCTTTTTATGGTTCATGTGAGAATTCAGATTAATCTATCATAACTTCAATGCTTCCAGACCATCCGAGAAACCGGCAAGTGATAAAGGGACATTAATCGCTTTACGATGGCCGTCATGAAAAGTAACTGTCGCCTTTTTTCCTTCCCTGAATGATTTAAGCATACTCTCTTTCAACTTGAATCCCCCGCGGCATCCGGAACGTTCACAACGTTCAATCTGAAACTTTATGGGATCCTGATCATCAATTCTGATACTGGCACCCGGCGGTAATGATATGCCCAGAGGCATAGAGATCAGTATGACGGGGACTTTTTTTGCTGCCGAAAGATATCCAACAGCAATATGTAAAAGGCGGCTACCACCTTCTTTGAGCACCAGATTCTGAAAGATAAAACAGCTTTCCTGTTCACCCTGTTTTTCACAACGAACTGTCCAGTTATCATAAGACTTCCCGTCAATGGGATTTGCTTTTCCCTGTATTGTGAATAACAGAAGCAGAGTAATAACTATCCCCTCAAACTTTATTTTTTTCTGCATCGTTTTGCCCACCACTCAGGCACTTTAATGGATTCAATCGAATCATAATCATCATATGGCTTAATATCCAGAACAGGTGTTCCATGAAAAGCGTCCAGTTTTTTGACCGTCAGTATGTTCCCTTTTCGTTCTAATAATTCTGCCACGGCCAGACCCACTGGGTTAGGTCGGTTTCTAACACGTGTTGCGAGGACACCCGTCAATGGCAGTTTATTGTCACCTCGGGGATGAATCAACTGTTCTACTCGAGTCTCTCCAGTTTTATGCATCCAGAACAACACGAAAATGTGCGAGTAATCCTCAATGCCGGTTAAAGCATCAGCCCAACAATCGTCGATGACAATCTCGGAGATCATTTCTGATCGTTTTCTTGATACCTCGTCTTCCGGAATATCATTTTTCACATAACCGATAGGGTTCAGCTTTATCATGTTATTATTCTCCTGTGGCACTTGAACTCTTCCATCCTGCAGTTGTTGACTGGTTTAATAGCGTCTTTCCAGAACCCACGCTGTGTCAGACAAAAGCCTGGCCCGAAATTCAATCCCATTCTGACACGTTAATCGCTGCCCCAACAGGTTCTGGTAAGACACTGGCGGCTTTTCTGGCCGCGATCGATGATCTGGTCAGAGATGATGTTAAGTTTGGCTTACCTGATGAAACCCGTGTTTTATATATCTCACCACTGAAAGCACTCAGTAATGATATCCAGAAAAATCTGCAAATTCCTCTTGAAGGTATTGGTCAGCGACTAGTGCCTCATCAATTGGGAATACGGGCTATGGTACGCACTGGAGACACGCCACAGTCACAACGTGCCAGTATGCGTCGTCTTCCTCCCCATATCCTCGTCACCACACCAGAATCACTCTACATTCTACTCACAAGTGACAGTGGCCGGGATATTTTACGCACTGTTCGCACGGTAATCGTTGATGAAATTCACGCGATTGTAAACAGTAAGCGGGGATCACACCTGGCCTTGAGTCTTGAACGGCTGGCTGCATTGACGAGCAAGCCTCCTGTACGGATTGGTCTTTCAGCGACCCAGAAACCCATTAACAAAGTTGCCCACTTTCTCACCGGACATAAGGGAAATCAATGCCACATTGTTGATACCGGTTATCAGCAGGATCGTGATCTCAAAATTGAAGTTCCTGATTCTCCACTGGAATCCATGATGTCCGGCGAAGTCTGGACAGAGGTCTATGAGAAAGTCATCGATCTGATCGAACAGCACCATACGACGATTATTTTTGTCAATACACGACGAATGGCAGAACGCGTTGCCCGGCACCTGACTGAACATCTGGGTGAAGAAAATATCACCTCTCACCATGGCAGCTTGTCCAGAAAACAGCGACTGAATGCGGAGCAACGATTAAAATCAGGTGATCTGAAGGCCCTGGTTGCAACTGCCTCTCTGGAACTGGGAATTGATATCGGCGATGTAGATCTGGTCTGTCAGCTTGGAGCGACGCGATCCATTGCTACCTTTTTACAACGATCAGGACGGGCGAACCACGTGGTAGGAGGATTGCCCAAAGCGCGATTATTTCCCCTCAGTCGAGATGAACTGGTGGAGGCCGTGGCACTGTTTGACGCCATTCGTCGAGGGGAGCTTGATCAGATAATTATCCCGCAACAACCTCTGGATGTGCTGTCTCAACAGATCGTTGCAATGGTGGCCTGTGAAGAATGGAAAGAAGACGATTTATTTGCTTGCATCAAAAAAGCCTGGCCTTACAAAAATCTATCTCGTGAAAAATTTGACGACGTCATCACTATGCTCTCGGAAGGATTCAGCACACGGCGTGGCCGACGTAGTGCTTATTTGCATCGTGATCGTATCAATTCTCGTTTACGCGCAAGAAAAGGCGCAAAACTCACCGCTGTTACCAGTGGCGGCGCAATACCTGACACGGCTGATTACGAGGTCAGACTTGAACCGGATGGTACTTTTGTTGGCACCCTTGATGAGGATTTCGCCATCGAAAGTCTGGCAGGTGATATTTTTCAACTGGGCAATACATCCTGGCGGATCCTGCGTGTCGAGTCTGGTGTTGTACGCGTGCAGGATGCCAAAGGCCAACCACCCAATATTCCCTTCTGGTTTGGAGAAGCACCAGCACGTAGTTCTGAGTTTTCCTTTGCTGTTTCCAGGCTGAGATCAACGATTGAGAAATTACTTGAGGTTGGTCAACCTGAACTTTGGTTAAGCAATGAGTTAGGTCTTCAAGCTGAAGTAATTGATCAACTGGTGAACTATCTACGAGCGGGAAAAAATGCACTTG
>JALSSM010000389.1 GCA_026984275.1 Gammaproteobacteria bacterium | reverse complement strand
TAAGATCCCAGGGCGAAGTACCATGACCTGCGAGTCGGACTCCAATCACGGGATAACCCTGTTTTTCGAGTCGTTCACCAAAAGTTTTTAATTCAGCGGGAGAGGCTGGCAATCCATGCACCAGTACCACCCCAAGTTTTCGACGGTTTTCCGGTAATAAGAGATAAGGTTTACCTGAATGAGTGGCGGTTTGCTGTTCGTTAATGGCTGTATGATGAGGTTTTGAATAATGTTCTTTATGCCAGTTATAGCTGACATGTTCATCATGAAAGCGATAGTGTGCCCATTCCTGTTCAGAGATTTCCGGCGCCTCTGCAATCGCATCTGTTACGGCTTCAAAAACACCTTTCACAGGAGAAGCTTCATTCGCATAAACAGCGATCAGGTTATTGAGGCGGATCTGATCAAAGTCGTGTTCATGGCGTAATTTTTCCGTAAAAATGAAACGTCGCCCCTTCTTTTCGATCAATTCTGAAGAAAAAGCACTGTTCAGAAAAGTCAGGACACCTCTGGATTGACCTTCAATGACTTTTTCGTAATAAGCCGGATCACGCAAGCTTCGATGCAGATATATATCATCTTTTTTCTGTGCATTTTTAATACATAGATAGAGAGTTCGATAAAAATCTTTTTCCCCAATACTCTCAATTCCAAGATCAATTAAATTAAAAATGGCGACTGAAGCAAGATGACTCAGGTTGATGGTTGTGAGTGAATACATGGCCTCCATGTATTGGTCACGCAACTGACCGATCGTATTGCGGCTGATCCGGTTGATCAGTTTATGCATAAAGCGATGCTTGATCGGTGTAAAAGTGAAATAATCTTCAATCGCAATGGATCGTTTATTCAGGAAATTTAATAAACATCGATCCCACCAGTGCCAGATATCGCGGGGAGAAATCGGTTTACCCATGCGAATGTCCATATCGGTATTTTTCATCACCAGATTTGTCTCGATGATAACTTCCTCCGCTGCTCGGGGGCTGAGTTTTTTTCGGTTTATAACTTCTACACTACGGCGTAGAAAGTTATCATCGATACGGATCGGGTAAAAAGTAATGTTGGCCGGGATGATATTTGTCGGTTTATTAGCTGCCGCCAACAGTGCTTCAATACTGCCCAGTTGTAGAGAAGCCTTCCATTCTTCAAGTTGCCTCATATCACCTTGTTGTTCGGCCAGCTTGATCCTTGTTTTGAAACCCTCCAGTGCCATGGCCAACAAAGCTGCACCGGTATGATGTTTTCGTCGTTGTTCAGCCGTGCGGGAATAGACACTGTAACGCCCTTTTTCATCAACGACGGATCGATCCTTAACCATACCACCTTCAGGGAAGAGAACGACTTTATAACCACGTAAAATTTCCCGCGCCAGGAAGGGCAGAAGATCAGGGCGGTTATTGGGGACACCACCCAGCTTGATCATGTAGTTAGAAAAAGCATCATTCGGTTTGAAAAATTCGGCTGCAGCAATGGAGCGGCAAAATGCGCCAGTTTCCTGATAGATCAGATACTGGGGGATAAAGGTTTCAAAGCGGGCGAAATGATTGAACAGAAAAATATCCCCCACCTCGGCGCTATTATCCTCCTGGTGGAGATGGATTTGTAAACCAAGCATTTTTTCGAGACGACTGAAGAGCCGAACCGACCATTGATAGGTAGATTTATTGAGTAAAAACTCGTCTTCCATTTCAATCCTTATGGAGAATTTAACAGGAATTCAT
>JALSSM010000388.1 GCA_026984275.1 Gammaproteobacteria bacterium | reverse complement strand
ATGCCGCAGGATCGGGGCAAGGGCGAAACTGCCATCCTGACACTCATCAAATAATTCTGGTCGATAGACGGCGAGGCCACTGAAGGTGTGTTTTTCTGATCCATCAAGACGGATACGTCCATTCTCCAGAGCGAAGTCGCCATCGGGATGATGATCCGGATTGGGAACTAATATCAGGTGTGCCAGTCCTTGCGGATCGTGCAGCAATTTTTCCAGTGGATAATCACACCAGATATCGCCGTTGATGACCATGAAACTGGCTTCGTTGAGTAAGGGTAATGCCTTATAGATACCACCACCGGTTTCCAGCGGTTCATCTCCTTCGTCTGAATAGGTGATCTTTGCACCGTATTTTTCACCATGACCTAACAGCGCTTCAAATTGATCGGCATGTTGTGCGCGATTGATGACAATTTCTTTAATGCCGGCCGTGACCAGTCTTTCGATATGGTACTCGATCAATGATTTGCTATTGGGGGACGAGCCAATTTTCAACAGGGGCTTGGGGGTGCCATTGGTCAGATCGCCCATGCGTTTTCCGTGACCGGCGGCAAGTATCATTGCTTTCACGTTTGTTTTTCCTTGATTGCAGGTATTACCTTAGTTAGCAGGAAGTTTTCCAGTTCCTTTAATTCTGGATAACGACCACTGACTTTAACGATGTAGTTTACGGTGCGAGGAATATCTTTCAAGTAACCCTTTTTTCCATCACGATGCCAAAGGCGGGCGAAAATACCGCTGGCTTTGAGGTGTCGTTGGACACCCATGAGATCAAACCAGCGTAAAAACCCGCTGTCTGATCTGTCTCGCAACAAACCCTTTTTTCGTACATTATCACAGTAATATGTCACCCAGTTTACAACCCTTTCCTGTGGCCATTGTATATAGCAATCGCGCAGCAAAGAAACCAGATCGTAGCTGATCGGGCCTAGCACCGCATCCTGAAAATCCAGAATACCCGGCGCCTGATCGGGCAACCAGGTGAGGTTTCGCGAATGGTAATCTCGATGGACAAACACCTGTGGTTGTTCCAGTGCGGAGCGGGCAAGAAAAGAAGTCGTTTCGATCAGCCATTCGGCATCCGTCGAAAGTCCAAGATATTTTTCCAATAGCCAGTCTGAAAACAATTGCATTTCCTGATGCAGTAACCGTTCGTCGTATTCAGGCAGGTTCGCTATATCAGCCTGAGATTGTATTGTGATCAGTGAATCAATGGCGGCACGATAGAGATCATCGGCATTATCGTCGGTGAGTTTATCCAGGTACATGATATGGCCGAGATCGGATAACATCAGAAAACCCTGATCAGGCGAGAAAGCTTTAACCTCTGGCGCATTAACACCCGATGCTAAAAGCCGATTGGCAATATCAATAAATGGTGTACAGTCTTCTTTGTCGGGTGGTGCGTCCATAATGATCGACGTTTCATCCTGAAATGAAACTCTGAAATAGCGACGGAAACTGGCATCGGCTGAGGCCGCTTCGATCGTATAATCTCGGATCTCAAGATCATTTTGTAGCCACTGATTGATTTGATTGAGTCGTTTATCCATCGAAAGTATTTTACGTTGATAGAGACATTCTGGCATCATGCCGCGAGTTTATTATTATTCAATCTTCCGCGGGAGGAAAAAATTCTCACAATAATGAGATAATGAGTCTATGTTGATAAGTGTTCTTGCCGTTTTACTGGGCCTGGTGCTCCTGACCTATGGTGCTGATCGTT
>JALSSM010000387.1 GCA_026984275.1 Gammaproteobacteria bacterium | reverse complement strand
GTCATCCGATGGATCCTGATCGTGTGCTACGAGTGATTGGCGCGACAGGAAATAACCTGAAAAATGTCACGCTGGAGATCCCGGTTGGTCTGATGACCTGTATTACCGGTGTTTCCGGTTCAGGAAAGTCTACTTTGATCAATGACACTTTATATAAGGTTGCCGCACATGAACTTAATCGGGCAAATACCGAACCCGCTACCCATGAAAGAATCGAAGGTCTGGATCTGTTTGATAAGGTGGTCGATATTGATCAGAGTCCCATAGGCAGGACACCGCGATCAAATCCAGCGACTTATACGGGAATTTTCACGCCAGTGCGTGAACTGTTTGCTGCCACTCATGAATCACGGTCACGGGGTTATAAGCCGGGTCGATTCAGTTTTAATGTCAAAGGTGGTCGTTGCGAAGCCTGTCAGGGCGATGGCGTGATCAAGGTCGAAATGCACTTTTTGCCGGATGTTTATGTGCCTTGTGATGTGTGCAAAGGGAAACGCTATAATCGTGAAACACTGGAAGTGAAATACAAAGGAAAAAATATCAGTGAAGTGCTGGACATGACCGTCGAAGAAGCACGCGAGTTTTTTGATCCGGTGCCCATGATCAAAACTAAATTACAAACCCTGATGGATGTGGGGTTGACGTATATTAAGCTCGGTCAGAATGCGACCACGCTTTCTGGCGGCGAAGCCCAGCGGGTGAAATTATCGCGTGAGTTGTCAAAACGAGATACGGGAAATACTTTATATATTCTCGATGAACCAACAACGGGTTTACATTTTTATGATACCGAACAATTACTGCACGTCCTGCATCGTTTGCGTGATCATGGTAATACGGTGATCGTCATTGAACATAATCTGGATGTGATCAAGACGGCAGACTGGATTGTTGATCTGGGGCCAGAAGGCGGTGATGGTGGTGGAGAAATTCTGGTGGCAGGTCCACCGGAGGATGTTGCGAAACATAAGGAGTCGCATACAGCAAAATATCTCAAGCAGATGTTGGGTGAATAATCATGATCAAACAAACACTCATTTTTTTCGTGTGGTTTTTATCAGCAAACCTGAGCCATGCCGAATCCACAAAACCGATCAACTGGCCTGATAACGGTCTCCCTGAACCATACGCCACTCCCTCTGTCAGTAATGGGCCCAAAATTATCGCCCAACCAGAAGGAGCAAAACTGACCGTTCCAGAAGGTTTTGCGATCGAAGCATATCTGTCTGGTTTTATCAGCCCCCGTTTTATGCTTGCTGGTAAAAATGGTGAGTTTCTTGTTTCTGATACCTTTGCAGGTAAGGTGTATGTGGTCAAAGATAAGGCTAAAAAGTTGCTGATCAGAGATTTGAATAATCCTTATGGTCTGGCCTTTTACAAGGAGTGGTTATATGTGGCCGAGACAACGGCAGTACGACGATTCAAGTATGACCCTGAATCACAGATAAGCCTGTCGGATGGAGAGAAAATCGTTGATCTGGCTGAGTTTAATCGTGGACATATTACCCGAACAATTATTTTCGATCGCACATACGAAAAGTTTTATCTAAGCGTCGGATCGCGATCCAACGTTGATGCGGGCGAACCCGCGATGCGTGCCGCGATCAGTCGTTTTAATCCAGATGGAAGTGATCATGAAATCTTTGCCAGTGGTATCAGGAATGGTGTCGGATTACGATTCAATAATGATCAGCTCTGGGTTTCTTCCCATGAACGTGATGCGCTGGGAGATGATCTGGTGCCCGATTATCTGACAACCGTAAATCAGGATGACTTTTTCGGCTGGCCTTTTGCCTATATCGGTCCACATGAAGATCCGCGGCACGCGGGCGTTGCGCCGGAAATGGTGGCGAAAACACGCTATCCGGATGTCTTGCTGGGATCGCATGTGGGCGCGATGGATTTTATCTTCTATTCTGGAGATCAGTTTCCGGAAAAATATCGCGGTGGCTGTTTTATTGCGTTTCACGGATCATGGAACCGATCAAAACGGGTGGGATATCAGATAGCCTTCATACCATTCAGGAATGGCAAGCCAGCAGCAGGACCGGAAGAGTTTGTAACGGGCTGGATGTTGTCACCGGAGATGATCGAAGTCTGGGGTCGGCCCGTCGGTTTGTTGCAATTACAGGATGGCTCAATTCTGATCACAGATGATGCCAGCGGAAAAATATGGCGTGTGTCATATACTGGTGAATAATGATTGCAGTCTTGCTATCGTTTTTGCGATACTCTCCAACCAGAATTTAGGAAACAGGAATTTACTATGTCAGTACTGATTTGTGGGTCTCTTGCCTACGACAATATTATGGTCTTTCCGGACAAGTTTAAGAATCATATTTTGCCGGACAAGATCCATATGTTGAATGTCTCTTTTTTTGTACCGGAGATGCGAAAGGAATTAGGTGGTTGTGCCGGGAATATTGCCTACAACTTAAATTTGTTGGGCGGTGATCCTGTCCTGATGGCAACAGCTGGAAAGGATTTCGCTCCCTATGCGGAATGGATGGATGAGTGTGGGATACGTCGTGAAAATATTACCATTATTGATGATGAATTTACCGCTCAGGCCTTTATCACAACTGATCTGGATGATAACCAGATCACTGCTTTTCATCCGGGGGCGATGAATATGTCGCATGTGAATCGTGTTGAGGATGCTGGCAAAGTTGTATTAGGGATAATTTCACCTGACGGTCGTGATGGAATGATCCAACATGCTGATCAATTCGAAGAAGCTGAGATACCATTCATTTTTGATCCGGGTCAGGGCATGCCAATGTTTGATGGCGATGATCTGAAGAAATTTATTGAACAGGCGACCTGGGTGACGGTGAATGATTACGAATGGCAAATGATGCAGGAACGCACAGGCTGGACAGTTGAAGATGTGGCTCAGCGTGTAGAGGCTCTGATCGTGACTAAAGGTGGTGAGGGATCTTCGATCCATTGTCATGGGAAAACCATAGAGATACCATCTGCAAAACCTTCAGAGATCAGTGACCCGACAGGTTGTGGTGATGCTTATCGTGCTGGACTTTTATATGGTTTAAGAAACAATATGGATTGGGAAATTACTGGACGCATTGCTTCACTGATGGGGGCGATTAAGATCGAAAAACATGGCACCCAAAATCACTTTTTTGCAAAACCTGAATTTAAAGCGCGTTATGAGAAAGAGTTCGGAAGCTCTTTTTAATTATTCTTTTGAACTGGGATCTTAAATATGAAAATACTTCTCGCTAATCCCCGCGGCTTTTGTGCCGGAGTTGATCGTGCTATCGGCATCGTGGATCGTGCATTGGAATTATTTGGTGCACCGGTTTATGTCCGGCATGAAGTTGTCCATAACAAATATGTTGTCGATGGTTTAAGAGAAAAAGGTGCCATTTTTGTTGAAGAACTGGACGAAGTACCCGACGATACGACCGTCATATTTAGTGCACATGGCGTCGCAAAATCAGTCCGTGAAGATGCGGCTAACAGAAATGTGCGGGTATTTGATGCGATCTGTCCACTGGTAACCAAAGTACATATGGAAGTCAGTCGTTATCAGGATGAAGGGCGTGAATGTATTCTGATCGGGCATGAAGGACATCCTGAAGTGGAAGGAACCTTGGGACAATATAATCGTGATGATGGCGTTGGCGGAATGTATCTGGTGGAGTCTGTAGAAGATGCAAAAAATCTTGAGGTCAAAAATCCTGATTTTCTGGCTTTTGTAACTCAAACAACACTTTCCATGGATGATACAGCCGAAGTGATCGATGCCTTGCGCGATCACTTTCCCAATATTTCGGGTCCGAAAAAAGAAGATATCTGCTATGCAACCCAAAATCGCCAGGATGCGGTCAAAGATCTGGTGAAGGAATCAGATCTGGTTCTGGTGGTTGGATCCCAGACCAGTTCTAACTCAACGCGTCTCAAGGAAATCGCTGAGAAACAGGGGATCCCTGCCTATCTAATCGATGGTGCTGAGGAAATTCAAAAAGACTGGTTAGAGGGTGTGGATACAATAGGTGTGACAGCAGGAGCATCAGCACCAGAAGTATTGGTGACTGAAGTCGTCGATCAACTGAAGATATGGGGATGTATTCCTCCAGAGGAACTGGATGGAGTTCAGGAAACGATCGTCTTCAGTTTACCTAAAGAACTCATCAAGGCGGCCAGTTCAGGATAAGCACACAGCATTACCTTTGCCAGCAATCGGGGCTGGTGGCTGTTTTTCGCCCAGTCGATGTCTGAGTCATTGTTGCACATTGTGCATCTGTAGCCTGACTTCCAATGGCGGTGATGGTCATTGAGTAGCAGGTTGCAATGGGACAAGCAGCCGTGGGTGCATCCACAACTAATGAATAATAATTATGTTCAGAAATGGCCGGGTTGGCCGCATAGCCCAGAGCCGTCGTATTGGCTGCATAGGTGTTATTGCTGGAAAAAAAGCGTTCCTGATTCACAACAGCCTGCTCAAGCATGGCTTTGCCTTCTACTCGATGCGTTCTCAAAACATGCTGGTTATAGGCGGGGTAGGCAATTGCGGCGACAATACCAATAATGGTGACCGTAATCATCAGTTCAATCAGTGTGAAGCCATCATTTCTTTTTTTTAGTAAGTTACAGTCCATAAAATTCTACCGTTACAATAATATTCTTATGGCATGTTAAGCAGTTACTATGCCAAACTCTTAGTGCATTTTTAGCATGGGGTTATGATATTGTCATGCAATCAATTGATAAATGGTGAAACAGACCCTGTTAATTGATGGTATTCATAAACATCTGGAGAATAAATTGGCAATTGATTGCATAATCATCGGTGGCGGCATCATCGGAATGATGACTGCCAGAGAGTTATCGAAGGCTGGTCTGAAGGTTCAAATTCTTGAAAAAGGGCAGATCGGTCAGGAAGCCTCGTGGGCAGGTGGAGGTATTCTTTCTCCACTTTATCCTTGGGATACACCCCAGGAAATATGGCCTATGATTGTGGAGAGTCAAAGAGAGTATCCAGAAATTTGTAGAGATTTGGAGGAAGAAACCGGGATTGATCCACAATGGTTGCAATCAGGTTTAATTAATTTTGATCAGATAGATGGTGATAAATTAAAAGACTGGGCAGAAAAAACAGGTTTAGAATACTCCAAGCTTGATACAAAACAGATAGCAGAGATTGAACCAGCTTTCAATCAGGTACATGAATCATCTATCTGGCTACCCACTGTGGCTCAGGTTAGAAATCCACGAATTTTGAAAGCACTGAAGAGGTCTTTACTGGATAGTGGCGTAAAGATTCAGGAAGGTATTGAAGTCTCTGCAATCAATCAGGTAAAAGGAAAAGTTGAAAGTGTTGAAGCAACGGAAGGCAGAATACCTTGTAAATTTGTGGTCGTCGCTGCCGGTGCCTGGAGTGGTCTTTTCTTTGAAGATAGATCAACGATAGAACCTGTACGTGGCCAGATGTTACTCATTGATTCACCTGAGGGATTTCTCAACAGAATTGTGCTAAAAGATGGTATCTATCTGATTCCGAGGAAAAGTGGACAAATATTGATCGGATCAACGGTGGAATATGTTGGGTTTGATAAAGGGATAACGCAAGAAGCTGCTGAAAAACTCAAGACTGCTGCAGTTAAGATGCTTCCTCCTATACGTGAATATAATATAGTTCAACACTGGGCGGGGTTAAGACCTGCGACCTCCGGGGGAATACCAGTTATTCAGGAAGATCAACGCATTCAAGGGTTGTTTTTCAACACGGGACATTTCAGAAATGGAGTTGTGTTAGCTCCTGCGTCAAGCAGAAAAATATTTAGTCTCATTCTTAATCATTTGTAGGCATCACCTTCCAGTTCGTATCCGTAAGCGCGTTCAAGGCAGTGCTTGTTTTAATAGAAGTTCCATTGAGCAAATAAATCCAGTTTAGACCAGTTTGAGTATTTCTCCAGAAAATATCTGCTCTACCGTCATTATCAAAGTCTCCTAGCTGGACTATTTTCCAGTTCTGATCAGGAACTGAGTCGAGTTGAGCACTAAAACTAATCTGGGAACCATTCATAAAGTATACCCAATCAGAACCATACACAGAATGTCGCCAGAGAATATCATCCTTGTTATCACCATTGACGTCACCGATACCAACCACTCGCCAGTTCAAGTCTGTAACACTCCCTAGCGCACTACTTTCAAGTATCTGTAAACCATTCATGAGATATACCCAGTTAGTACCATAGACAGCGTGTCGCCAGAGAATATCATCCTTGTTATCGCCGTTCATATCCCCTATCCCAACCACATTCCAATGTGTGTCTGTGACAGTGTTTAATGCACCACTTTGTATAATTTGATTGCCATTCAAAAAGTAAATCCAGTTAGTGCCATTGACAGCATGTCGCCAGAGGATATCGTCCTTGTTGTCACCATTAATATCGCCAGCACCAACAATCTCCCAGTTTGGATCAGTGACAAAATTTAATAGACTACTTTGTATAATTTGATTGCCATTCATCAGGTAGATCCAATTGGCCCCACTGATATCATGCCGCCAGAGGATGTCATCACGACCATCTCCGTTAAAATCACCGATTGCAGCAATTCTCCAGTTTTGGTCAGTGACCGTATTAATTGGAGAGCTTTGTAATACCTGCGTTCCATTCATAAGGTAAAGCCAGTTAGTGCCATTTGTCAGATGACGCCATAAAATATCATCTTTGCCATCACCATTAAAATCACCACTATAGGTGGCATGGATTTTTGGAGGCTGAAGATTTGGACTATTTTTATTCAGAGGATCACTCCCAGCCAAAAATTCTTGTAAATTAGTCAGTCCATCACTATCAGGATCCTGTGTCGCATCACTACTATCTAACGGATTCAGACCGAATTGATTTTCAAAATTATCACCCATTCCATCATTATCACTATCGATGGTTTCACTGGCATTATTTGGAAAATCATCACAAACATCGCCGGCACTATCGTTATCAATATTACTCTGATTTAAATTTGGCGTGGCCGGGCAATTATCTATATCATCTGGAATAGTGTCATTGTCTGTATCCACTATAGCGATGGCAAATTTTGCAATAACATTTTTATAGTCGCTCATATTGACAGTACAAATCAAATTGGAAGTATTATCACATCCTTTCCAGGAGATGAAGGTATTATTTTGAGAAGGTGTTGCTGTTATTGTAACGATGGAATTGATCGGATAATAACCACAAGTATTCGAGTTGTCTCCACAGTCGTGACCAGCTGGACTAATTGAAAATGTACCCGAACCGTTGCCACTGGAGGTGACCAGAAGGTATTTCGAATCAGTTATACTGGTATTTTCAGATAAAAAGATATCTTCATAACCATTAGTATCATCAGGTACCAGATTACTGGCGTTACTTGCAAAAGAAGTGTATCTCCCATTGAATGAGATCTTTGGAATCTGGCTGGAGTTATTTATTTCTGCACCGGTGTTTGATTTTACACTGAGACGTGTAGTTGCTGAAGTTTGTCGGTCATGTGAAAAAATATCTTTCTGCGAATTTGTATCGTCGGTGACCAGGTTTGATGCAAGACTTTCAAAACTAATGTACTGTCCATTCGCTGAGATTGATGGGTTGCTACTGTCTCCATTTGCCTCTCCACCCAAAGAATCAACACTGATCCTTTCTGTTACACCAGTAATATTGTCATGTAGAAAAATATCATCGACAGAATTACTATCTCCTGGAACAAGGTTTGAAGCACTACTTTGAAAAACAACATAACGTCCATCTCCTGATAGTGTGGGACTTCCTGAATGGTTGTTTCCCAAAATTCCAGATGAATCTTTACTGATCAATGATGTAACTCCAGTATTTATCTCATAAATAAAAATATCAGATGAAGAGTTACTATCACCGGTAGTCAGGTTTCGTGCAAAACTCTTATAAGTAACAAATCTTCCATCAGCAGAAATTTGAGGATCACGACTATTACGATCACCCTGCTCACCATTGTTATTTATACTGATTATTTTTAATTGATCACTCTCATTATCATAGAGAAAAATATCTCTGTATCCATTAGTATCATTTGGAACCAGGTTAGAAGCACTGCTTTCAAAGACGATGTATCTTCCATCTGCCGATATAGAAGGGTTGATACTAATGTTATTAGCGCCAGATCCAGTATAG
>JALSSM010000386.1 GCA_026984275.1 Gammaproteobacteria bacterium | reverse complement strand
TGATCACTGATTCTAAACAAGACCTTATTTACAGTGAAATTTGTCCCTACTTACCCTTACCTGAGAATTGGGCATCTCTTAGACAGACGCTTGGGAAAAACCTGCGTTATAACCTGGGTCGCTATCAACGGAAGTTGGAGAAAAATTTTCCGGGGGCAATCTCCTTTCAAACAGTAAAAAATGAAAGTGAGTTAGCCAGGGTTATGCCCAAACTGTATCAGCTGCATCATAAGGTGCTAATCGCTAAAGAAAATAAGAACGGTATTTTTGAAGAAAAGAGAATAGAAGAATTTAGTAATGAGATGAGTTTGCAAGCGCTTGCCTCGGATAATTTGAGACTTCATTCGCTCAGTGTTGATCATAAAATTATTGCTGTCCTTTATTGTTTTCAATATAAGAACAGAGTTTATTATTATCAGGCCGGCTATGATTCTGACTGGAAAACTTATAGTCCCGGCAGGTTGCTTATGGCCTATGCAATAGAAAATGCGATTGCTGAGGGTATGAAAGTATTTGATTTTCTCCGTGGTGATGAAGCATATAAATCAGCCTGGACCCGTCAGTATCATATAGAGAACAGAATTCATTTTCCTTCATCACTAAAAGGAAGGATCTCATTGCTACCTTTGGTGGCCAGAAATAAAATCAAAAAGTTCCTGGCTTAGCAAGACTGATTGAGTCACATTCATGCACAAGAATATGACGAGGAGCTATTAATTAGGTTAGGATCTCCGCCAATTTAATATTTTGTATTTTCAACCGCATGGGATTTCGGGATTACCAAAGTGAAGCTATCAGCACAAGAATTCAGGAACTGGAAGAATAAGTCTATTACTTTTCTTGGTATGTCCGGGGTTGGTAAAACTCGTCTGTCAAATCTGTTGCGTCAGCGTAACTGGTTCCATTATTCAGGGGATTATCGGATCGGAACTCGTTATCTGGATGAGCCAATCCTGGACAATATTAAAAAAGAGATTATGCAGATCCCATTTTTGAGGGATTTGTTACGGTCCGACTCGATCCATATCAGCAATAATCTGACCGTGGATGATCTGAAGCCTGTCTCTACTTTTCTTGGCAAGTTAGGAAATCCAGAACTGGGAGGTCTTGGCCTGAAAGAATTCAAACGCCGTCAGGCGCTACATCATCAGGCTGAACTTGCCACCATGCAAGATGTTCCAGATTTTATCCGCAAGGCACATGATATTTATGGTTATGATCACTTTATTAATGATGCCGGTGGCAGTCTATGTGAGCTGGATGATGATGAGACCATCAAATTACTGGCAGAGCATACTCTGATCCTTTATATCAAAGCGACCAAAGAGAATGAAAAGGAACTGATCCATCGAGCCGAGGTCAATCCAAAGCCACTTTATTATCGCGAAGAATTTCTGGATGAACAGTTGTCTGTCTATATGAAAGATCGCGATCTGGAGTATGTCGCATTGATCGATCCGGATGATTTTGTGCGTTGGGTTTTTCCCAGACTCTTTTATGCAAGAATTCCCAGATACGAGGCGATTGCTGATCAATACGGCTATACCGTTACTTCGGAGGAACTGCTGAAGGTTCGTCATGAAGAAGATTTTTTAAGATTAATTGAGAAGAAGTTGTAAAAATGCCGTTAGTTGCAAATACCGATTTACCGACTTTTGAACGTCTGAAAAAAGATGGCGAAACCATCTTGCCTGCTGATTTTGCACTTGAACAGGAGATCCGTGAATTACACATTGGTCTGTTGAACATGATGCCGGATAAGGCACTGCAAGCGACAGAGCGACAGTTTTTTCGTTTGATCGGCGAGAGCAATCAGATTGCACAATTTTATGTTCATCCTTTTACCCTGGATGCGCTTGAGCGTAGTCCTGAAGGGAAAGCGCATGTAGATTCTTATTACTCGACCTTTGATCAGATTAAAGAACAGGGATTGGATGCATTGATCATTACCGGTGCCAATGTGGCGGAAAAAAATCTTGCGGACGAGATTTTCTGGCAACCACTCGGAGAGGTTGTCGACTGGGCCTATGAAAATGTCACATCAACGTTATGTTCCTGTCTGGCAACCCATGCCGTTTTACAATATCAATACGATCAAAAGAGAACACGTCTGAAAACAGGTAAACGCTGGGGAGTCTACGCCCATCGTGTGACTGATCAGAAACATCCTCTGGTGGCCGGTGTAAATACCCGGTTTGATGTTCCCCATTCAAGATTTAACGAAGTCTTTCGTGATCAGTTTCTCGATTCGGGCCTGCAAGTTCTGGCTGAAAGTGAAATTGCCGGAGTTCATCTGGCCGTCAGCCCGGATGGTTTCAGACAGGTCTTTTTTCAGGGGCATCCTGAGTATGATGCGATTAGTCTGTTGAAAGAATATAAACGTGAAGTTGGGAATTATATACGTCATGAAATTGAAGCGTACCCTCCTTTTCCAGAACATTATTTTTCTTCTCAGATTCAGGCGATCCTGGATGAATATCAGGAACATGTTGTCATTGCCCGTGACAAGGGAGACGAGGCTCCAGCGTTTCCGGAGCACCTGATCATCTCTAAACTCGATAATACCTGGCACGATACGGCTGAAGCGGTGATCAATAACTGGATAGGGAAAGTCTATCAGGTAACGAATCAGGATCGACGTCTACCCTTTATGGATCATGTTGATCCTGAAAACCCTCTGGGCTTGTAACATTGAAAATAACAGAAGTTCCTTTTTCAAAACTTATCGGTATAAAAGTTTCAGATGGTGGAGATGAACTGATCCTGCCTTTTTCTGATCACGTAAAAAACCACCTTGGTACATTCCACGCAGGAGCTCAGTTTTCATTGATGGAAACGGCCAGCGGTGCATTCCTGCAACAGCAATTTCCTGAACTGGTTGGAAAGGTGATCCCGGTACTCAGGCATGCTGAAGCGAAATATAAAAAACCAGCGACTTCAGATTTGAAAGCATTTGCCTCTGTTGAAAAAAATGAAATTGAGTGTTTCAGGCAGCAATTTGAGAAGAAAGGTCGGGGAATCATTTCTGTGACCGTTGAACTGATCGACAAGCAGGGAACGGTTGTGAGCAACGCTGTTTATGAGTGGTTTATTCAAACCCTGTAAGCGGAACCAGGCTATTTTTTTATCTGATAATTAGTGGCAGGATCAGGCTGCAACCGTCAGTTCAATAGGTTAAACTAGCCAGTTTTATAGTCCAATTTAATAATAAAGAACGGTTTCACCCCATTGAAAACAGATTTTGACAGGATAGAACGCTTACCCCCTTACGTATTTAACACCGTCGGTGAACTGAAGATGGCCGCACGGCACCGTGGTGAGGACATTGTTGATTTCGGGATGGGAAATCCCGATCAGCCAACACCTCAGCACATTGTCGATAAGTTGGTAGAAGTTTCTCAGCGCAATGATACACATCGATATTCAGTATCCAAAGGTATTCCAAGATTGCGACGGGCGATTTGTAACTGGTATAAAACACGCTATGACGTTGACCTTGATCCAGAATCAGAAGCGATTGTAACGATTGGATCCAAAGAAGGTCTGGCTCATCTGGCAATGGCCGTGATGGATAAAGGTGATGCCGTGCTCGTTCCTAATCCGGCTTATCCAATCCATCCTTATGGTTTTATCATCGCTGGGGCGGATGTACGTCATGTTCCAACAGGGCCGGATGTAAACTTCTTCGAAGAACTGGAAAAGGCGATTGTTAATTCATGGCCTAAACCGAAAATGCTGTTGCTTAATTTCCCCGGCAATCCAACAACGGAATGTGTGGAACTGGAGTTTTTCGAGAAAGTGATTGAGATCGCGAAAGAACATCAGATCTGGGTCATACAGGATCTGGCCTACGCGGATATCGTTTTCGATGGATATACGGCACCTTCTATTTTACAGGTGCCCGGCGCTAAAGATATCGCTGTTGAATTTTTCTCCATGTCCAAAAGTTATAATATGCCCGGATGGCGGGTTGGTTTCATGGTGGGAAATCCAACCTTGGTTAATGCCCTGGCGCGTATGAAATCTTATCTGGACTATGGCATGTTCACACCCATCCAGGTGGCTGCGATCACGGCACTTGAAGGACCGCAGCAATGTGTGGCCGAAATCAGAAATATGTACTGGCGACGCCGTGATGTGTTGTGTAACGGACTCAACGAGGCTGGCTGGGCGGTTGAACCACCCAAAGCAACGATGTTTGTCTGGGCCAGGATCCCGGAACAATACAAAGAATTAAAATCACTGGAATTTACCAAGTTGTTGTTACAAGAAGCCAAGGTCGCAGTTTCACCGGGTATTGGTTTTGGTTCCTATGGTGATGATCATGTTCGTTTTGCACTGATCGAAAATGGACAACGGACACGTCAGGCGGTTCGTGGTATTAAAGACATGTTGAAAAAAGGGTAAAAAGTTTAATGGAGCCGGTCAAAGTAGGTTTATTAGGTTTAGGCACTGTCGGTGGTGGTGTTGTGAACGTATTGCAACGAAATGCTTCCGAGATCTCACGTCGAGCAGGCCGGGAAATCCGTGTCACACATGCCGTTGCCAGGACGATGGATAAAGATCGCATCTGTGAGTTGAATGACATTGAGCTTTCAACCGATACAGAAGCACTGGTTAATCATCCTGATATCGATATTATTGCCGAACTGATCGGTGGCACGGAGCTGTCACGAGAACTTGTTCTGACAGCGATCAAAAATGGAAAACATATCGTCACGGCAAATAAAGCGTTGGTCGCAACACATGGCAATGAAATCTTTGAGGCTGCACAGAAGCAAGGTGTTATGGTCGCCTTTGAAGCGGCTGTTGCCGGTGGTATCCCGATCATTAAAACCCTGCGTGAAGGACTGACCGGAAACCGGATCGAATGGTTAGCCGGTATCATCAATGGCACCGGCAACTTTATCCTTACAGAAATGCGTGACAAGGGGCGTGATTTTGCTGATGTTTTAAAAGAGGCGCAGGCACTCGGCTATGCTGAAGCGGATCCTACCTTTGATGTGGATGGAACGGATGCTGCTCACAAGTTGACCATCCTCGCGTCGATCGCCTTTGGTATTCCACTTCAATATGAGAAAGTTTATAAGGAAGGAATCGATCAAATTACCCGTGATGATGTTTTTTATGCTGAACAATTTGGTTATCGGATCAAACATCTGGGCATAGCGAAAGATACAGATGCAGGTATCGAATTACGTGTGCACCCAACATTGATCCCGGAACGTCGTCTGATCGCCAATGTTGATGGTGTCATGAATGCCGTGTTGGTCAAAGGTGATGCGGTTGGTCCAACCTTACAATATGGTGCAGGTGCAGGCGCTGATCCTACCGCTTCAGCCGTTGTTGCCGATATCGTTGATGTGGTTCGTGTCATGACATCCGATCCGGAAAATCGTGTGCCGCACCTGGCCTTCCAGGCCGATTCACTTTCACAGACGCCAATCGCAACCATGGGTGATATCGAGACAGCCTATTACCTGCGTATGGATGCTATCGAACGCCCGGGAGTTCTGGCTGAAGTCACCGGTATCTTTGCAGATTCAGAGATCAGTATCGAAGCGATCAGGCAACAGGAACCTGCAGAAGGGGCGAAGGATGTCCCCATCGTTTTTCTTACACACATCGTCAAAGAGCAGGCTATGAACGATGCGATTGATCGCATTGAAGCACTGGATTCAATCAATGGTTCTGTTACCCGAATTCGTGTTGAACATCTTAGCGGCTAAGATATTATTGAGAAACTTATGAAGTTTATCGAAACCCGTGGCAATGATGGTGTAAGTCCAGAACAGGTCAGTTTTTCCGAAGCGATTCTTTCTCCCATGTGTTCCTTTGGTGGAATCTATATTCCGGAATCATTTCCATCACTGGACACTTCCTTTTTCCAGAAACATGTCAACACCAGCTATAAAGATCTGGCAAGAGATATACTCGCTGCTTTTGAAATTGATATCGATCAGGCTACGATAGAAAATGCACTGGATTTGTACAATCACTTTGATGATCCTTCTGATCCTGCACCATTAGTCAAAGTAAAAGATGATCTCTTTGTGAGTGAACTTTATCACGGGCCAACCCGTGCATTTAAGGATATGGCCTTGCAACCTTTCGGGGCGCTCCTGTCTTCTCTGGCCGAACAACGAAATGAAAAATACCTGATCCTTGCTGCAACCAGTGGCGATACCGGCCCCGCTGCTTTGCATACTTTTAAGAATCGAAAAAATGTTCAGGTGGCCTGTCTGTATCCAGTCGGCGGCACATCGGATGTCCAGCGTTTACAGATGGTGACCGAAGATGCACCAAACCTGAAAGTGATTGGCATACATGGTGATTTTGATGATGCACAGAATGCCCTGAAAACATTATTAAGCTCTGATGGTTTTAATCAAAAATTAAAAGACAAAAACATATCACTTTCAGCCGCTAACTCGGTTAATTTTGGACGGATAATATTCCAGATTATCTACCATATTCACAGCTATCTTGAACTGGTTCGTCTGGATGCGATCAGTATGGGAGACAAAGTCTATCTGGATGTGCCCAGTGGGAATTTTGGTAATGCGCTGGGTGGTTATTACGCCATGAAAATGGGGTTGCCTGTTGAAAACATAATTATCGCTTCCAATATTAACAATGTTCTTACACACCTGATCAAGGAAGGAAGATACGATCTCAGAGAGTCCTCTGTTATCCCAACGACGTCACCGGCAATGGATATTCTCAAGTCATCAAATGTAGAAAGGATCTTGTATGATCTGTTTGGTGCGAATAGAACAAAAGAATTGATGCAACAACTGGATCAGGAAAAATATTATCAGTTGAGCCGTGATGAACTCGATCAGTTACAGCGAGTATTTTCGGCTGATTTTTGTTCAGATGACGAAGGAAAAAAATATATTCAGCAAGCCTTCGAAAAAGGCTATCTAATGGATCCCCATACAGCGACCTGTTTCAAGGCCTATGAAACCTGTCGTGAAAAACCGCTCAAAACGATTGTCTATTCCACTGCTGAATGGACCAAGTTTTCACCAACGATAGCCAATGCGCTGACGGGCGAAGTTGATACCCACGATCTGGATGCGCTTAAAGCCATTGCCAAAGAAGCAAATATTGAAATTCCTGCTGTTGTAAAAGAACTCTTTGATAAAAAAATCACACAGAACACAGTCATTGACAAGGAAAATATTAAGCAGGAAATTTTAACGTTTCTTGATTGATCGAACCTTTACTTCTTGGAACTTGATAGCTTGTCCTCGGTCGATTGAATTGCAGTAATGATTCCCTTGAGCAGTGCTATAGGAGAGGGAGGGCAGCCCGGGATCATGACATCTACCGGTATTACGTTCTCAACAGCCCCCCGACTGGCATACGACACGCCGAACTCACCGCCTGTGCAGGCGCAGCTACCAGCAGCGATAACAATCTTGGGCGATGGCGTGGCACGCCAAGTACGCCGCAATGCTGTCTCCATATGACGTGAAACCGGACCAGTGACCAACAGAGCATCTGCATGACGTGGTGATGCGACAAAATGAACACCGAATCTTTCTATATCATAATAGGGATTGTTCAACGCATGAATTTCCAGTTCGCAGCCATTGCATGAGCCAGCATCTACCATTCGGATGGCCAGACTTCTGCCATAACGTGCATCGATGAGGCGATGTATTTCTATCCCCAACGTTTGAAGTTCATCATCATCTGGTTCCTGAAATTTCTCAGTAACGATGCCGGTTTTGAGTGTTTGTTTCAGGATACGAAACATAATCTATTCCTCATAAATCCTGTCCAGAATAAGAGCCGTTGATGGATTTGTTGCAAACAGGAAAATCTGGAACGATATTCCCGTGAATTAGCCGTTCCAGAGCTGGCCAGGTGAACCAGCTGGGGTCACGTGGGAAAAAGCGTGCTATCCGTCCTTCATTATCGAGACGAACATAGGTAATAATTTCACCACGCCAGCCTTCGACGATTCCAAGACCATTCACTTCATTTTCTACAGGTGTTAATTCCACTTTTACAGGCCCTGCCGGCAAAGCCTTCAAAAAGGCATCCATCAGTTTAAGACTTTCCCGGACCTCTGCCATGCGTATTCTTACGCGAGCTGCTACATCACCTTCAGTATCAACAGGTATTAGAGGCACGAACCGGTCATAGGGTGAATAGGCATGGTCT
>JALSSM010000385.1 GCA_026984275.1 Gammaproteobacteria bacterium | reverse complement strand
CAACTGAGGATAATATTCCGCTGGAGTCGTTTGTCGAGGTGCGGAAAGTGCGGCAGAAGCAAGGCCATCACCGCCTGGGGCACGACCGACACCGAGATCAATTCTACCCGGATGCAGGGCTTCGAGTACACGGAAAGTTTCAGCCACCTTATAGGGGCTATAATGTGTCAGCATGACTCCCCCAGTCCCTGCGCGAATATTTTCAGTTGCACAGGCTACATGTGCAGCCATCATTTCTGGACATGGTGAAGCATAACCCGGCGTCGCATGATGTTCTGCGCACCAATAGCGATGATACCCTGCCTGATCACATAAGCGGGCTAATTCAAGCGTGTCATGTAATCCCGTTGATTCTGGCTTCCCATCATGGACAGGTGATTGATCGATAACACTGATTCTCTTTAAAGTCATTCTTGTTTCAGTTATTTTTTATTAAAACTAATTTTGCCAGGCATAACTAGATCGCAGCTTTTACAACACCGCCATCCACACGTAAGGCTGCACCATTGGTTGCTGCCGCACCTTGCCCACACAGATAAACAATCATATTTGCATCTTCTTCCGGCGTGGCAAAACGCTGGATAAGAGAACTGGGACGGATATTATCAAAAAATTCTTTTTCCATATCGTCGAAGGTCAGTCCTTGCTGATCAGCAATTTTTTGAACGAAAGTTTCCACACCTTCTGATCGACTCGGACCAGGCAAGACCGTATTCACGGTAACAGCCGATCCTTTAGTTGTTTCCGCCAACCCTCTCGCCAGAGCGATTTGTGCTGTTTTTGTCATACCATAATGAATCATCTCTTCTGGTATTTGAACGGCTGATTCACTGGAGACAAAGATCACCCGCCCCCAATTTTTTGATTTCATCTTCGGTAAATAATGACGACTCAAACGCACACCACTCATTACATTTGTTTCAAAAAAACGGAACCAGTCATCATCAGGAATTTCTTCGAAAGATTTTGGTTCAAAGATACCGAGATTATTCACTAGTATATCGACCTCTGGTAATTGTTCTGTCACTTTGCGACAGCCTGTTTCTGTAGCCAGATCTGCAGCGATTCCATTTACCTGAACATCATTCGCCTCTTTTTTTACGCGATCAATTGCAGCAGTTACAGATGCCTCTGTTCGACCGTTAATACAAACGTCGACACCCTCTTTTGCCAACCCTAGCGCGGTAGCAAAACCAATACCTTTCGTTGATCCACTAATAAAGGCTTTTTTACCTGTTATTTTTAAATCCATAGTAGTCTCTTATGATGCCAAAATTGTGAAAAAGATAATGATCATAATTTTTATAAAAGTAAAGGTTTATCCAGTATCCTGATCGAAAACTACCTGATGATAGTCCCGCACAATCCATAATTGGTGCTATCACCCAGTCACCCATGCCCACCTTTTATACTAATACGAAGACACTTGAGAAAATGGTCAACCACACCATTGACAAATCAGTGGATTTATTTGCCATGAAAAACTTAGTAGAAGGTGGCGAAAAAACGAAAATCAAGCAAAAACTAACCTGAGATAATATAATTCTTATAAAATGACTTCAACACTTTAATTTGTCAGTCATATGACTTACATTTAGACGGTATAAAATCAAAAAAACAAAGAGGAGATGACCAATGGATAGTTATTCACAACAAACTCAGTTTCCCATTACGATGGATGATTCACTGAGGCAATTAGTTGAAAGTTTAAAAGAAGGCATTCTTACCCGCGCTGTTG
>JALSSM010000384.1 GCA_026984275.1 Gammaproteobacteria bacterium | reverse complement strand
AACGACTGGAGCACATGCCTGCACGAGCAGACTCATCGCGATCAAAGCAAAAATTCCTGATCTATGCTTCCTACCCGGTTCTAATTTAATACTCATTTTTTTTAATAACGACATAACAAACCCCTATCCAAATAATTTCTTATCAACAAGATCGCACAAACAGTGGATGATAATCAAGTGTACTTCCTGAATTCTCGCGGTAATTTCGCTGGGAACACGAAGTTCAATATCTTCTTCCTCAAGTGCTAATGCCGCATCTCCACCATTTTTTCCACTGAGTAAGAAAACACTGACATCACGTTCATGAGCCGCCTCAATAGCCTTAACGATGTTGGGCGAACCACCACTGGTGGTGATGGCCAGCAAGATGTCACCGGACTGTCCCAATGCCCTGACCTGTTTCGAAAAAATCTCATCATAGTGATAATCATTGGCGATCGATGTCAGTGTAGATGTATCGGTTGTCAGTGCAATAGCTGGTAACGGAGGTCGTTCCATTTCAAATCGGTTCAGCATTTCAGCCGAAAAATGTTGTGCATCTGCTGCAGAACCACCGTTGCCACAGCTAAGTATCTTATGGCCATTGATCAGACAATCTGCCATGCGAGAAGCGGCAGTAGCGATCATTTCAGACAATAATATCGCTGACTGTGTTTTTACTTCGACACTATCGGCAAAAGTTTGTTGTACTCGTTCTACAGGGTTCATGGTCAAAATGCGTTTTTTATCCAGTTAATTGAAGGGGTCGAAGAATTTCCTGTCATGATCATGGCATCAAACCGACAAGGAGATTCCTGATAACGATCATTGTTTTGCAGGTAATGCATGGCAGTTGTTTTCACTTTTTTTTGTTTCCGAAAATCGATGGACTCAACGCCACCTCCATACTGATCATTTTTCCGATATCTGACCTCGACAAAAATTATGGTGTCTTTCTCCTGCATGATCAGATCAATTTCACCCATTCGGCAGGAATAATTACGATGAATCAATTTTAACCCATGTTCAAGCAAATAATCTTCAGCAAAACGTTCCGCCCATTGCCCTCGTTTATTGGTCAGCAGATCTTTCAGCTTCATTTGTCGTGACAGGCAGGGAATAGTGTGGATCGATAAACTTTGGTTTGCCCTGAATAAACTTTGCCCAGGCCAGGTTACGCTGAATTTGTCCATTTTCATTCATGGATAACTGACCTGTTTCACCTTCAAACGTTCCTCCAACCTGCAACCTGAGGCGGCCAAGCTGTGGGATAATTTTGTAAGCATCCA
This sequence comes from Gammaproteobacteria bacterium, assembly GCA_026984275.1. Classification (GTDB taxonomy): domain Bacteria; phylum Pseudomonadota; class Gammaproteobacteria; order CAJXQU01; family CAJXQU01; genus CAJXQU01. The sequence goes on along the minus strand of JALSSM010000384.1, from coordinate 475 downwards.
TCCCAAATGCAAACAGACGCAGGAAGGCGGCATTATCATCAGGCCAGTTCTGTTGCATAGATAAAGGGGTCTCTGGATCAATCGCCTGATTTTTTATTAACCACGGCATATCTCCAATGATGACACCTTCAAGATCGAGATCTGGTTCTCCACGTGGAGGCAAGCCATAGGCATGTGATGTTGTTAATACTGGTATTCCAGAGACTCTATGGAACAATAGTTGCGGACGGATCTGGCGTGCCTGTACGGGTGATGCAGCCATGAAAATGAAATCCATATCTTTACGAGGACGTGGTTCAAACTTGATCTTTCTGTTTAATACTTTGGTTAGCTCATCAAAGCGCCGTTTACTACCGTCTATATTTAAAAGTTGTATGACAGGAGTTGAATAGTCTGTAGTCGTGGTCGAAAATTGCTGATGTTCGAGAATCACTCCACCCAATTCCTCATATTTCTCTTTAAAGGCATTAAATAA
>JALSSM010000383.1 GCA_026984275.1 Gammaproteobacteria bacterium | reverse complement strand
ACTTCTCAACTTTTTCATCTTCGAGAGGTAAGCCTTCCAGTCCTTCGGCCTTAGCCTGTTTTGCCCATTGATCTGGTTCAAGAACAACGAGTGCTGTTGGGTATGGGCGAGACTCACCAATGACCATGACTTGTTCGAAGCAGGGGTCAAGGGCGGCAGCCATTTCCATATCTCCCGGTGGCATTTTTTCACCATTGGACAGGACAATGATGTCTTTGATACGACCGACAATATAAACAAGTCCATCCCTGAATTCCATTTTGTCACCAGTATGGAACCAGCCGTTTTCATCAATGACCTCATCCGTTGCTTCTTTGTTTCGCCAGTAGCCCAACATAACACAGGGTCCTTTTGCGATCAGTTCACCTTCTTCGGTCTTACGAATCTCAACGCCAGGAAGAGGTTTGCCAACACTGGTTGGGTCGTTATCATCCACTCGACAGAGGCTCAGAATAGGACTGGTTTCTGTCAGTCCGTAACCCTGAATTAAAGGAACACCAAGACCAATGAATAGTTGAGAAACTTTTGGTGAGATCGCAGCGCCACCTGTAGCGGCCAGTTTCAGACGTCCTCCAAGTTTTTCCAGCACTTTACCAGCAACCAGTTTCTTAAGGATTGGCCAGAGTAATAATTTAGGGTGCCATGAGGCGCGACCTTGTTGATATTCAAAACGATGCCAGCCCACATCAACGGCTTTGTTGAACAGCGCTTTTGCGATGGGTGATTTTTCTTCAAGGCCATCCATGATTTTTGCATACACTTTCTCATAAATGCGTGGCACAGAAATCAGACAGGTCGGTTTGATTGTCATCAGATCCTCACCCAGCACAGGTATCCCTCTTGAGAAAGCAATGGTCGCCCCGGCCATCATCGGTAAGTAATACCCTACCGTTCTTTCGAACATGTGTGAAAGTGGAAGGAAAGATAAAAACAGATCATCGGGAGTCACATCAATACACTCAAGGGCGGCATGGGCATTGCTCAGAATATTCTGATGACTTAGCATCACACCTTTTGGCTTTCCAGTGGTGCCAGAGGTATAGACGATTGTAGTGAGTGCAAAGGGTTCACCATCTTTTTCCTGCAGGTCGAACTGGCCCTCAGGCAACCAGTCTTTAACCGTGATCAACCTTGGATCGGTTTTGCCACTGGTGGGCTTGAGGGTAATGATGGCTTCAATTGTTTCAAACTGAGCTGCCTTATTGGAGATTTCTTCCCATTGCTCATCACCCGCAATGAATAATAATTTTGCGCCGGCATTATTGAGGATATAAGCCACATTATCAGCGCTGTCATTGATATAAAGGGGAACAATAACCAGACCAAGTCCCAGAGCCGCCTGTTCAAATAACATCCATTCATAACTGTTATTAACCATGATGGCGACACGATCACCGCCTTCAAGATTGTATTTGGAAATAGCCGCTTGCCAGCGGGCAACATCCTCAGCTGCCTGTTTCCAGCTATAACTTATCCAGGTTTGAGATGTTTCATCAAACTGTCGATAGGCTTCAGCGTCAGGCGTACGACGAACCCGCTCCCGGAAAAGACCGGGCAATGTGGAAGAGTCTGTCACAGAAATGATGTCAGTTTTCATAGCTTCATCCTTTTTATCATTGTTATGTGTAAAGTATAGCTTATCAGCCAAGATTTTTAAGGAATCGCAGTTCTGTAGAGATTCCCTTTTATGTTTGCCATCCGATATCAGGTTTGAATCGTTCACCGTGTGTTGATTCAAGATCTTTTAATCGTTCCAATGTA
>JALSSM010000382.1 GCA_026984275.1 Gammaproteobacteria bacterium | reverse complement strand
GGTTTCTATGATCTCTTCCAGCTGTGGAAAATCCCTTCCTGGCAAACAACCTACATCGATGACATCTGCACCATCCGCCACATAAGAAGCCGCCTGCTGGATGACATTTTCAATACTGACATCCGGTGCATCGACGATCTCGGCAAAAATGCGTACCTCGTACTGACTCAGATCCGGTGGTTCAGCCCCTTTACCAAAATATACCGGTAAGTCCTTGAGATCTTTAGGGCCACGGACGACAGGAACTCCCATTTCTTTGCTCAATTTTTCAATATCGCCAGCACACAGACCCGGCACAATAACCCGATCAGCACCGCGAGGATCGTCCAGTCGGCGCTGGATCATCTCGGTGGTCATCAGAGCAGCGACGCTGATCCCAAGATTATGGACTTCATAAGTAAAACCGCCGTCATCCAGCGTCTTCATGATCTTCTCGACACTTTTTCTGGCAAGTTTGCCGGTTAGCAGAAGTAGATGTTCCTGTTCTGAATCAGATTCTGACATGAGATAAATTAAACGTTATTGATTGCCCATGTAACATCCGCCGCCTGACGATTCGGCTTGACATCATGCACACGGAAAATCTGTACACCGGCCAGCACACCCAACGTCGTGGTCGCACAAGTCGCACCGATCAATTCTTTTGGCTCCGCTCCCTGGCAGATCGCACCCATGAATCGTTTTCGGCTGGTTCCCAGCAATACCGGGCAACCTGTTTTTACCAGCCGATCGAGATTCGCCATCAACAGCAGGTTGTGTTCCTGGGTTTTACCAAAGCCAATACCGGGATCAATTATGATATTTTCTTTTTTTACACCGGCCTTGATCGCCGCAGCACATCTTTCTTTCAGGAAATTCTCGATATCGGTGACAACATCTTCATAAGTCGGGTTTATTTGCATGGTTTGTGGCGTCCCCTGCATGTGCATCAGGATCAGAGGCAAGTTGTGATCGGCCGCCAGTTTGAACATCTCTTCATCATCACGCCCGGCACGTACATCATTGAGAATATTGGCGCCTGCTTCGATCGCGGCTTTTGCCACTTCGGATAATGTTGTATCAATACTGATGAGAATATTCTCAGGCAAGGTTCTGCGTAAGGCTTCAATAGTGCCTTTGACACGTCGAATTTGTTCCTCAGGATCGACCCGTTCCGAATCCGGTCGTGTTGACTCGCCACCGACGTCAATAATATCTGCTCCCTCTTCCACCATTTGTAACGCATGGGTAACGGCGCGGCCACGACTGGTATGACTGCCACCATCGGAGAAGCTGTCAGGTGTCACGTTAAGAATTCCCATGATCAGGGGTTTTCCCTGTTTAAGTCGTTCGTTTAGCATTCTGATATTCCTTGAAAATCAAGATATTTTGGACAAAGCCGATAATTGTTATTTGCAGGTACAGTTTAATTTGTGTCGGGTTTAATTACTATGCGTTATCTCATCTTGATTCTTTTAATATCGATCAGTCACACAGGCTTTGCGATCGAAAGTTTTGTGGTCAAAGGGCTACTCAAAGACATGGCTGTTGTTTCCATAGATGGTAAACGTCGGGTATTAAAACCAGGCAAGACCAGCCCTGAAGGCGTTACGTTGATCTCGGCTAACAGCGAAAAAGCCATCATTGAAGTTGATGGTAAACGTGAGACTTATAAACTGGGCCGCCATATTTCTACCAGTTTCAAAGCGGCACCGGATAAAGCCTCCATTTCCATTGCACCGACCAAACACGGTATGTACAGGGTCAATGGCAGTATTAATGA
>JALSSM010000381.1 GCA_026984275.1 Gammaproteobacteria bacterium | reverse complement strand
ATCGATGATTGCCAGGTAAGGACTTCTGAGGTGGAATCATAACTGGTCCAGATATTCGTTATATCGCCAGCTCTTGCACTCCCTCTTGGATTATTAATATCAAAAGTATTAACATTAGCCTGAGCACTGCCTACCAGACCAAGTGCTAAAACCAGTGAAATACCAGATTTATGAGATTTATTATTCATTTTACTCCTCCATGAGCAACTAGAATTCCTGAAAATACTATCAGGATTGTGGAATTTTACTCATTCAAGCTTAAATCGTCAAATTATTGACACCTTGTATTGTAAACAAGTATTGAATGACACTCTTTTATTTTTTAGGGGATCTTGGCCAGGTTAACGCTCCTTGAATTTATTTGAATCATTTCCTTATCCATGGAAATCAGAAAATCACTGCCTCTGGCTTTTGTACTTTCGAGGAATGGCCTGATCTGGAAAAGCTGTAACTTTCCCTTTAAAAATCCAAATTCAATATCTGCTGGTAATGGGTTCCCGGCATCATCAACCATTGCAGGAAAATTCTCCGGAATCTGTATAGACAGGTCGATCAATTGTCTGATCTCTTCAGGCAATAAAACTGTATCCGACCCACTCACTGGAACTTTGCTGATACCACCCGATTTTTTCAACACCCGTTTCAGTCTTGAATTAGCCTGAGCCATGAGTTGCACTGCTCCAGTTTCAATATTGACTTTTATAGACTCAGCTTCCTGTCCATCGACAACACCACCCACACCTTCATTCACAGCAATTGATAACCATCTTTTATCGCCTGTATCAATATCCTGCGTCACCATCACTCCTGATTTCTCAACTGGTACACTACGCAACAATAAAACCGCAGGATAAACATGTTCAGGCTGTTCCATATGCGATTGTCGCCAGGCAAACGCTCTTTCTGAAAATGGGGAAGCCCAGACACGAGAAATTGCCTTTAATATGTTATTGAAACCAATGACATTAGGAACCGTCAGATTCAAACCAGCACCCGTGAAATTCGGCAAGTCCTCCACATTAGTATCACTTCTGACAAAAACACCATAACGGCCGTCTTTCCCAAAGACCTGTTCCATATCGCGAGCCAGACGTAATGTAAAACTCTTTCCGGGTTTTGCCTTTTCGATCCATCGACCCAGTTTTTTACGAAATGCTTTTTCAGCTTTTTTTCGCTGATCAGAGCCCGCAGGCATAGCGGCCATTTGTTGATATTGATCAATCATCCAGTCAAAAACACTTTTACCAGCACCTGGCATCGGTTGTTCCAGAAGCTGCCGGAAGGCTCCAAAAGGTATGGCCAGTCCATTCGCAACAGATTCAGGAAAATAATGGTATAACTCACCCAGCTTGGCCGCTTTTGGACCAACGGTGACACCAGAATCTGTCGATCGTAATTTGCTCAGAAGAATAAAAGTGAGATCTTCCAAATCTATTTTTTCCATATCCGGTCGGATAGTCACTGTGGGTTCAGCACCCTCTTGTTCAAAGATGGCATCATAACTTCCATCATCTTCAAATAAGCGAACAACACCACCTGGACTGACCGCCAGAATGACCTGTTTATTTTCATATGGTCTAAGTTTTGCGATCAAAGTTTCATCAATACTGACATTGGGGATGCCCAGATTTCTTGCCAATAATTGCACATGCGACAGCGGGTTGCCCTCACCAGCAGTCAATATACCTGCAACCGGTGGCAAATCAGCCACTGTTTCAGGTAAAAGATAAATACCGTCACGATCATAATCCGAGACATCCCCATTCAAACTGGGCAGGTGTAAAACACCACGTGCTAGTCCTGGATTCAGGCTTCTGAGTCCGGTGCCTATATCTTCTCCAAATATTTGCGATCGGAGCCCTGCCAATTTATTCGCATCTTGTTCAAGAGAATCCAGAACTTCGACATAAAAAAGAAGAGGGCCACCACGAAGTTGATCCTGAATAAACAATTCAGCCAAAGGTTCGATCTCAGAGAGTTTTTTCAGTGCATTAAAAAAGTTTGATCGTAGATTTTGTCCAGCCCAACCCGGAACCCTGGCAAGGTAATCCAGTTCTTTTTTATATTGTTCCAGCTCAATTTTCTGATCACCTATTCGATCGAGTGCAGCATTCATTGCATCAAGCTGGCGTCTGGATAAAACACCAGTACCATACGTAGCTTTCAGACTACTTCTCAGCCAGCTTAATCGTTGAGCACGGGAAGTATTTTTTAAATTAACAATGAGTTCCCTGCCCAAATCAAAATGTTCAGCTTCGAGCAAAATACTGGTATCCAGCACATCCAGCCGGACACCTGCCTTTGGGACATCGACCAGATTGTCACGTAGTACCATCATGGTATTCGCGGTTGTTTCAAATAAGACCTCGGGATCACGGGAACTGATCAAACGGGCAGAAAGATCACGTAAAGAACGTGACATATCAGGCATTTTTCGTACACGTTTTGAGAGCCTTGAGATAGGAATATTCAACGCCGGGCGTGCATAGATCTCATCGATCAGATCAGCCAGTTTTAAATATTTTTTTGCTCTTTTTTTGCTGAAGTCGGCAGCAAAATTTCTGACCGCATCAGCATCTGAAGCATCCGGAGAAATATGGATTTTATTTCTGAGTGGTAAGAACTTTTTATTAGAAGCAGATAAATCTATTGCCATTTGACGCATTTTCAACACCGATGGCGTATCTATCCCATGTGGTAAAACATGTACTCCTGTTCTTAAAGCTGTATAGCCGCTGGTTAACCAGTCTTTCGATTGCACCAGTTTTTGCAGGATATTCCTCGCACCTCTGACTTCATCTTCTGCCTGCATTGAACCACGATAAAACCGTGCTTTACGCATGATCCAACCATCATCGACGGTCATCAGATATCGTTCGATCAAAAGTTGTCGGAAAGGTTCTGCATTGTCAGGATCAGCTGTAAGACTTTTATCCTCGTCAGCTAACAAGGTAGCAATAAAATACCCATTTTTACGTAATTCTTTTGTATGCAGGCTCCACTCACCATGTTGCGTACCACCACCATGATCACTACAGGCATACGGTTGTGGGGCGAGAATGCTGCCATCTTTACAAAACCAGCGCAGGCGTTTGAAAGGGCCCCGGTTCCTTACCTTCATTTCTTCGATCCATTGTCTGTACGTGGCTGTATCTGCATGCACGGCAGGCGACGTCTGTAACAATATGGAAAACAGACAGGCCACAATCAAACTATATTTCTTCATCTCTTTCATCTAAATGGATTTCTCTGGTACCACGTGAAATACGCAAGCATGTTCCCCTCCAGGGACGCGCTATTTTAGAGGTTTTTGATAATCAAGCAAACGTCCATCAGATCGCACCTAAAAAACCAAGATCAGCCCATGCTTGATAAAGTACGACAGCGACCGTATTCGAAAGATTCAGACTTCTGCTTTTTTTTTTCATCGGTAAACGGAGCACGTTTTCTGCACCCACTGTTTCAAGGATATCATCCGGCAAGCCTCTGGTTTCCGGACCAAACAGAAGAACATCACCAGACATATATTCAACTTCCGTGTAAACTTTCTGACCTTTGGTAGAACAGGCAAAAAGGCGTTTGGGTTCAGCATTTTTCAGGAATTCTTCATAGGATGAATGTTGCTCCAGATCAGCCCATTCGTGATAATCAAGTCCGGCACGACGCAAAGAACGATCTTCCAGCTTAAATCCCAATGGATGGATCAGGTGTAACTTTGCACCCGTATTGGCACAAAGACGTATAATATTCCCGGTATTGGGTGGAATTTCAGGTTGATAAAGGACAACGTGAATCATGGCAAAAAATAATCTGGCTATTGAGTTTTGTGGAATGAGTTTCAACACACCACTGGTATTACTCTCCGGTTGTGTTGGTTTTGGGGAAGAGTATACCCGTGTTGAAGGCTTTTCCAACAAAGATGTTGGTGCCGTTTGTCTTAAAGGGACGACACTGGAAAAAAGACTCGGTAATCAACCGCACCGTGTTATCGAAACTCCGTCAGGTATGATCAATGCGATCGGTCTGCAAAATCCCGGCACAAAAGCGGTAATCAATGACATCCTGCCAACACTGGATTTCTCTGAAACAAAATTTATTGCCAATGTATCCGGTTCGACGGTTGAGGAGTATGAAGAAGTCACACGCTTATTTGATGAGTCGCCGATCGATGCCATCGAGATCAACATTTCCTGTCCAAATGTGAAAGAAGGCGGCGTGGCTTTTGGTAATAATCCTGATATGTCGGGACGTGTTGTTGAAGCCTGCCGTCGTGCTACGGACAAGCCGCTGATCACGAAACTGTCACCCAACCAGACAGACATTGCAGAAAATGCCAGGCGTTGTATTGAAGCGGGTACTGATGGTTTTGCTGTGATCAATACCTTGATGGGCATGGCGATCGATATTGAAACCCGCAAACCGATAATCGGCAATAATCAGGGTGGACTTTCTGGCCCGGCGATTAAGCCTGTTGCACTGCTCAAAGTACACCAGGTTCATCAAGTTGCTAAAGCTCACAATATTCCGATCATCGGACAAGGCGGGATCTGCACTGCCAAAGATGCCATCGAGTTTCTGATCGCGGGAGCGACTGCGATCGGTATTGGTACGGCTCTTTTCTACGACCCGTTGGTTTGTAAAAAGATCAATAGCGGTATTTCTTCCTACTTGCAGGATCATGACCTTCCCAATATAACGAGTCTTATCGGATCGCTGACTCTCAATAATTAAGTCATCTCTGATCAATTCATAACGGCAACACTGCTCAAGTTTCCAGACCATCAGCCGCTACTCTGATTCAGTAAACCAGTGACTTGTCATTGGTGAGACTCAGGTATGAGTGGCTCAAATATTAGCAATGTACCTTTTATCGGTAAATGATGACCGCTCATTCCATTGTGGCTTGAACAACCATTAATGACATTTATATTGAGAAATTATGAAACGGAAATTTTGTACACAACAAGGTGGTTTTACCTTAATCGAACTGATGATCACGGTGGCAATCGCTGGCATTCTGATCGGTGTTGGTGTTCCCAGCTTGCGGAACATCATGATCAATAACCGCGTCACCAGTTATACCAATGACTTCATGTCATCGCTGTACCTCGCCAGAAGTGAAGCTGTAAAACGTGGCACACGTGTCACCATGTGTAAAAGTTCCAATGGAACAGCCTGTGCGGCTGGCGGTGGTTGGCAACAGGGCTGGGTCATCTTTGAAGACACAAATGCCGATGGTGCCTTTGCTGCGAATGAAGTCATTCAGGTTCATGAAGCATTATCAGCAAATTTGACTTTAACAGGTGCCGGGGCAACGGGTGCTTATGTTTCGTTTATTGAAAATGGAACGGCACAAACAACTGGCGGTGCATCTCAATCAGGAACAATGACTGTTGCATTAAGTGGTAAAACTCGCACGATTACATTAAGCAGCGTTGGTCGTCTGAGTGTCTCCTATTAATAGTTATGATGAAAAGGAATCATATGAAAAACGTACAATCAGGAATTACCTTACTGGAATCTCTGGTCGCCTTACTCGTTCTCTCCATCGGTTTACTGGGGACGGCTCATCTGATGGCAACTGGCATGAAACAAACCAATGGCTCCTTTGCCCGAACCCAGGCGACGTATATTGCCGAGAACCTGGCCGAACGTATGCGTGCTAATCCACAAGCTATCACCGATACAGATTATGCAGGCTTTGACTCAAACACGATTGCAAATTGTACTGCGCGTCCGGTTCCTTACTGTGAACGAATAGGTGGAGTTAATCCTGCCAGTTGTACAGCAGCACAACTGGCCACTTTCGATGAATTTCAGGCAACTTGCGGAACCGGGGGAAGTACGAATGGAAATAATGGCGTCAAGGATCTGCTTCCAGCGGGTCGAATTGAAATCATCTGTACGGATGCTCCCTGTACAGCAGACTCAACCTATACGATTAGAGTCAGCTGGAATGAGACTGAAAAAAATGGTGCCGGTGATTTAACCAAAACCAAATCTGTACAACACAAAATCCTGCCTTAATCCGGAAATCAGAAAGATGAATTCACAAAAAAATCAAACCGGTTTTTCTTTAATAGAAATGATGGTCGCGATGCTGATCGGCTTATTCCTGATGGGTGGCGTGATCAGTGTTTACATGAGTAGCTCACAGTCATCCAGAATCAACGACACACTTCGTACTTTGCAGGAAAATGGCCGTTTTGCACTGGGATCGTTAAAAAACGGCATACAGATGGCCGGCTTTGTTGATAGCTATGACCCTGCCGTATTAGTCGATCCATTCCCATCAGCCAATAATAACGATCTGACTGTCCGTTTTCAGTCTGACACTGATTGTACAGGCGCCAGTACTCTGGGGCTGGCTGCCCCTGACACTGGATTTGCTGAAAATAAATTTGAAATTAATGGCAATGGAGAGCTCATCTGCACAGGTAATGCAGGTGGTGTCGGAAATCCTGTCACAATCATTGAAGGTGTCGATCAAATGCGAATCCTCTATGGACTGGATGACGATAATGATGGCATTACTGATCGTTATCTGGATTCTGCATCCGTCACCGCGACGGGTATCGCTAACGTCTGGAGAGACAGAATCAACAGTGTTCGAATAGCACTGTTACTGGAATCAGACAGGGTCATAAAACCCACTGCTGAAAACAAGACCTATTCATTGCTCGATATCACGTCAGCTAAAAACGATCGCAAATTATACAAAGTTTTCTCAACAACCATTCTGATACGGAATCGGATGAGTTAGATACGGAGATCATAAAATGACATACCACTCACCAAAACAACAACAGGGTGTCGCATTAGCGGTCAGCCTGATCTTTCTGGTTCTGATCACCATCATTGGTGTGACTTCAATCCGAAGCACCACCATGAACGAACTAATGGCGGCAAATTCACAACAGAAAAGCACTACTTTTCAGATCGCAGAGTCCGTCATCGAAGGTGTCTGGGATACGGGTTATATCCTGAAAAAAACACCTGCTCAATTAGTTGATCCACCTGCGGATGTACTCGACAAAGATCTGAACGATGTGCCATTTAATAATATGTTCGATGTGCCTGCTAATGGCACAACGGCTGCCATTGATGTGACGGCTAATGCAACACTGCAATATTGTGGGGAAGATTTCAAACTGATCGGGTACCAACAAAGTGCGGACGAATCTTCACCTGCCTTTGTTGCCCACATCTACAGTATCCATGGAGTTGGCCAAATTACAGCGGCAAAAGCATCCGCTGATCATGATCAACGTGGTTATCTGGTACGACCTGAAGCAGGTCGAACTGGCAACTGCCCATAAATCAGGGAAGATAAAATAGATATGGAAAATGTGACAATGATCGTCATATTCAAAAAACTTCGGCTTTCAGTGGCAACGCTGATCTCTACTTTAATTGTTGCCTCTGCCCTGATAGCCGCCCCAGTCAAAGCTGATGATACAGAAGTTTTTGTCTCTTCCGGAAATACGGCCAATGTGTTGCTGATTTTTGATTTGTCTGGAAGTATGAGCAATCCCCCTGATGGAAGTACAACAAAAACTAAATATGAAATCCTGCTTGAGTCTCTGACGACGGTTCTTGGAAGGCTTAAAGGCAAAACAAACTTGCGTATCGGTTTATCTGTTTATGGGATCAATGGTGAACCAACTGGGATCCGCTGGCCAATCAGGAGTATCGCTGAAGACGCCAATCTGACAGACAGTGCCATCACAGCGGGCACCCATCAAACTTATGAAATTATTCTTAAACAACTGGCGGATTACGGCACAGATGGAGGAACGCCTATTGTTGGTGCCCTACTTGAAGCTGCACTCTATTTCAGAGGAGATCCTGTTTCAAATGGAGTAATCAAAAGTGGGGGAGTGTCTGGAGAACCTCCGCTCTGGGACGGATCAACTTTTGCTGGTGGGGTTGCCAATTCTGCTCATCCCGCGACTTATACTCCAACAACAGCCTGGAATGCTACGACAGGAACCTTTGATCCTTCTGCTACATACATCAGTCCCATCACAAATAACTGCGACAACAATTACATCGTTTTATTATCAGATGGTGAACCTACTGTCCATAATTTCGCAACACAATATGAAATAGAAACCTTGATCGGATCAAGTTGTGCGGATCCAACAGGGTCTCAACCCTATGAAGGTAAATGCGGACCTGAACTGGTAACTTACCTTGCAAATACAGATCTTCAGGCTGGTGCCGGCATTACCCCCAGTAAAGTTACCACTCATACCATAGGTTTTGCAGTGGGCGGAGCCGGCGATGCCTATCTTCAAAACCTTGCTACATTAGGTGGTGGGAATTTCTATTCGGCCGGAAATGCAACCGCTCTGGAACAGAGCCTGGAAACAATTCTGACAACAATAGCCA
>JALSSM010000380.1 GCA_026984275.1 Gammaproteobacteria bacterium | reverse complement strand
GAATTGAACCAGGGAAAGGCTTGTGGGAAGGCCGGATCATCCCAGCGAGAGGCAACCCAGTAAGCGTGGTGCATGATCCGCATGGTGCGCAAAGCTTCCACCAGGTTAAGTTCAGCCGGGTTAAAGTCATAAAAATCTTCGTAGCCGATCAGAAGATCGCCCAGACGTGCTGTCATATATTCCCGATCACCGGACAGAAACATCCATAGATCCTGAATTGCCGGACCCATACGAGCATCATCAAAGTCAACAATATGTGGTCCATCATCAGTCCAGAGAATATTTCCCGGATGCATGTCACAATGCAGTCTTAATGATTTGATATCGCCTGCACGATCAAAACATTGTCTGATTCTTGTGATCACATCTTCTGACAAACTGATATAGGCCTCTTCGAGATGTGCAGGAATGAACTGATTTTCGATCAGGAATTTTCGCGGCGTGACAGCATAACTCTCAATATCGATCACCGGTCGGTGTTCAAAATCCTTCGTTGCACCAATGGCATGGATGCGGGCGATAAAACGTCCCATCTGTTCCAGATGATCAGGATTATCCAGCTCGGGAGCATGACCTCCACGACGCTGGTAAATCGAAAATCGGAAATGATCATGTTGATGTAATGTTTTACCATCATGGATGATCGGCGGAATAACCGGGATCTCGGCCTCACTTAATTCCAGTGTGTACTCATGTTCTTCGAGTATGGTTTCGTCACTCCACCGATGCGGGCGATAAAACTTTGCAACAATGCGTTCTCCCTCTTCCAGCCCAATCTGATAAACACGATTTTCGTAACTGTTGAGCGCCAACTGCCGGCCATCGGTTCTTAAACCGATGGATTCTATGGCATCAAGAATTTCATCGGGACTGAGGTTTTTAAAAGCTTCAGCTGCATCATTACTCATTTCACACGCTTGCCATTGCAACTAAATGTGAACGCACTTCTTCCGCCGTTTTTGCTGGCTCACTAAAATGGAAACGGATAATCTTTTCACCCATACGAAGATGAAAACCTTCTGTATCGATACCGACCATTTGTGGATTATTTCCCTCAGTTTCAACTGACGCAGCAGAACAATATTTTTTCATCGCTTGCAGATGATCATTGTTCATATGTTCGATCATGCCCTGCTCCTGATCAACAGAAAAAGTATTTTCCAGGAGAATTTTTTCTGGTGAAATCCAGTGAATTTTTCCAAAGCCGGCAATGTAACGGGCACGTACCAGCTCCAGCCGATAGAAATCAAAGTCATGGACCTGGTGAAAATCTCGTGACTGTGGAAAGAAACGGTAATAACGTTCAGCAGCCGTTTCAATCTCTTCACCCTGTAATGTTTTAACATCAGCAACCCAGGTGAGTCTGCCTCCGATCTGAACATCATCAACATTCTGTTCAATCGTAATTAAAGAAACTTTTGGATCAGCGAGGATATTTTTTGTGTGTTGAGCGATACGACTGATCAAGATAACAGGATTACCCGTTTGATCGAGACAATACGGAACAACTGATCCAAAAGGATAGCCTGGCATTTCCAATGAATTTGTAGATAGAATTCCCTGATAGTTTTCGAGTAGTAGTGCTCGTGCTTCGGCTTCAATCGTCAAGTTGATCAATCCCTGAAGTTTGTAAACTGGACAGGTTGATCCAGGTTTGCTTCACGAAGCATGGCCATGACGGCCTGTAGATCATCACGTTTTTTTCCGGTCACTCGAACTTGTTCTCCCTGGATCTGCGCCTGAACCTTAAGCTTTTTATCCTTGATCATTTTTACAATCTTGCGTGCCATGTCTTTA
>JALSSM010000379.1 GCA_026984275.1 Gammaproteobacteria bacterium | reverse complement strand
ATCAGGAGATGGTGATCAAGTTGGTATGTTGATTCAGCATGATATTTTTCTGATGCCTGATCAGCCGGGAGCAGATCGAGAATCTTGCCTTCATTGATCGCAATGGCGTGCTTTTCGAGAACAATATTTTCAGGTTCTATTGGAACAATCCAGTCTGCATAAATGAGTGTATCTATTTCCATTCTATTATTTTAATTTGAAGGTAGAATGTATTGTACGAAAACTGGAAAGGAATTGCCTGTCATGATAGATAAGCGATCATTTGAAACACTGGAATGGTGTGATGAAGGGCTGCGATTGCTTGATCAACGACAACTGCCCGAAAAGAAAGTCTACGTTCTGTTAAAAACTATCGCCGAAATAACAACAGCCATCAGCGATATGATCGTACGTGGTGCTCCCGCAATCGGAGTGACGGCGGCGTATGGTATCGTGCTTGGCTTTCGTGAACATGGAGCGAAGCTGGATCTGACGCCTCTGTACAATGCGCGACCAACAGCCGTGAATTTACACTGGGCGATTGAGCGTATGGAACCCTTGTTACGACAAGCCGAATCGGAAGATGCGTTACTGAAAGAAGCGATCAGGATTCACGAAGAAGATCTTATGGCTAATCATCGCATGGGTGATCTTGGCGCAGAACTGTTGGATGAAGGAGTGAATGTTCTTACGCATTGCAATGCAGGTGCACTTGCAACGTCTGGTTATGGTACGGCACTGGGTGTGATTCGCACAGGTTTTGCTCAAGGTAAAATCAACAGGGTCTATGCTGATGAAACCCGTCCATGGATGCAAGGGGCTAGATTAACGGCATGGGAATTATTGCAGGACAATATTTCAGTAACATTACTGGTTGAGGGCGCTGCTGCGTGGTTAATGAAACAGGGGAAAATAGACTGGGTGATTACTGGCGCGGACAGGATTGCCGCAAATGGTGATGTTGCAAACAAGATCGGCACTTATTCTCTAGCACTTGCAGCAAAAGTGCACGGTATAAAATTCATGGTGGTTGCACCAACAACAACGATTGATCTGAATTGTCAAAATGGTGATCAGATCGAAATCGAATCCCGATCGGAAGATGAGATTTTAAACTTTAATGGTTTGCGAATTGCTGCAGAGGGTTCAAAAGCGTGGAACCCTGTGTTTGATGTAACATCAGCTGACCTGGTTTCTGTCATCGTTACCGAAAAGGGTGTGATCAAATTCCCTGACACACCTGAGATATTGATTTCATCAAAACCTTCTCAAGAACGGATCTGACAACTAATTATCGCGGTGTTATATTCACCTGAAAATTGTCAAAAAAATGTCTAAAAATCAACAAGATCGTTGAAGAATGTAATAATATTAAAAAGGAATAATTCATGCTTGAATAGTTTTTCGTTTGCGATGACAATCAAGCTAGTGATAATGATCTCAAAGGTGTATGGATGGATATAGAACTTGAGGAGAGTAATGAAACCAGTCAGGGTGATCTTGGTTCAGAGAGCTCTACAACGGTCATCTGCACCCGATCGTCACAGGTTTCCAGTAAAATAACAGAACTGATGAATTCATTAAATCTACCGACAGTGAAGGTCAGTGATGGGTTCGAGGTTTTTCAACGCTATATCCAGCAAGTCCCCCGGTTTATTATTGTCGATAATAAACTGGCCAATATGGGTACCCATGAGCTACTGAATCAAATTGGCCGAATCAATACTTCAAGTAACCAGCCAGCGCGCGTGCTGGTGATATGTGATGATAATAACAGGGATACCATTCTTTCTATAATGAAGCCAGTTAAAGTCTCTGGCGGCA
>JALSSM010000378.1 GCA_026984275.1 Gammaproteobacteria bacterium | reverse complement strand
AGATCAAATCATTAACTGATGCGCTGACTTCTATTGCAAATCGTCGAGCCTATGAAGAAAGACTGGAAATAGAAATAGCACGTTGGAAACGCCATGGAGGCCATCTGAGTCTGATGGTTTTTGATCTGGATAAATTCAAAACAATTAATGATAACTATGGCCATGTTGTTGGTGATAAGGTTTTACGTGGACTGACTGCAACTTTTAGTCGTGAAATTCGACGCACAGATTTTCTGGCTCGGTATGGTGGAGAAGAGTTTGTGTTGATCATGCCGGAAACTTCTCTGGAAGAAACAATGACGATTGCTGACAAATTGCGATCTGAAGTTGAGCAATGTGTTTTCAGATATCAGGGACAAGTCATTCCTGTGACAGTCTCAATAGGTGTTGCTGAATTTCATGAAGATGACACTCCGGAGAGTGTTTTTGCACGCGCTGATGAAGCTCTGTATCTGGCGAAAAAATCAGGCAGAAATATTTGTCGTAGCGAGACTCATTTATCTGAGCCTGCCTGAGAGGGACTTTCCTGTGTTGTTTCTTCCGGTTGAAAGACAATAATAGTATCGCCACTCTTCGGATTTTGTTTTTTATCAGCGCTTCTGAAAACTAAACTTCCATCCTGTTTGACGATCACAATTTCCATAGCATCAGGATGATAGTTAGCCGTACACATTTCGTAGGTGAACTCATCGGTAATACGTGTTTTGGTAAACCGCCAGCCAAAAAAGTATCTTCTGACCAGGTCTTCATAATAAACCCCATCGCCAAGGATCTGCCCCCTGATGGTTGGGCTGAAACCGTAAGGATCAACTTCGGCAATTGAGGGAAGTTGAAAAACATGGCTACGTCCCAGTTCCGGTCCAAATCGAGTGCAGACGAGTGCATTAAATGAATCGTTATCTGTCGCCGCCAGCAAATAGGCGATCTGATTAAATTCAATCGAATGTTCCGCACTTTCTGACAGGATCTGACCAAAATAGACAGGGATCCCGGCAAGACGAGCGTGTCTTAAACGGTGCCATGAGTTATCAACAATGATCACAGGTTGATCCATTTCTTTCAGAACCAGAGCCAGGTTGATACTCCAGGGGGAGGCTCCAACGATCATCAGACCATTACTTTTTTCAAAGGCAAGATCCAGTTTTCTCGCCATCCAGCCAATGCTCAGACCATGTAGAACGACGGTACAAATGATCAAGGTAAATATAAGTGGTACTAATTGTTCAGCACCGGCATAGTTTTTTTCCAGTAAAACGGGTGCAAAAGCACCAGCAACGGCCGCAGCGACAATACCTCGTGGTGCGATCCAGCTCACCAGCAGACGTTCTTTAAAATCGACATCTGTACCGAGCAAAGAAAGTAGTACTGTGACGGGTCTGGCAATGAAAATTATAAATGCGATCAATGCAGCACTTCGCCAGTCCAGTTGTTTTAATAATTCTGGATCAAGATCAGCCGTTAATAAAATAAACAGACCGGAGACCAGAAAGATCGTGATGTACTCTTTATGTCGGCGCATCTCATCCATGCTGGGCAGATTCTGATTTCCCATCACCAGACCAAAAACCGTTGCTGAAAGTAATCCTGCTTCTTCCTGAAAAAGGTTCGCGCCACCAAATACCAGCATCACGGCGGATAATATCACGGGTGATTTCAGGTATTCAGGCACCCAGCCCTGTTTGAATGCATGACCAAGAAAGAACGCAACCCCGGCACCGAGAACAATACCGGTTAATAAAGTCCAGGAAACGCCACCGATGATCTGGTTGATGGCTTCTCCGGTTTCAGCATGGGCAAAATAGCCA
>JALSSM010000377.1 GCA_026984275.1 Gammaproteobacteria bacterium | reverse complement strand
CATATTTACGAACAATATGACTATCCGGGAACATTGTCATGAAGTTCAGGTAACAGGCAACCGTCGCCCACTCGAGTCTGTTGTCAACATCCTTCCAGCGTAAAACCTGCATTCGCAGTGTATTCACCCCGGCCTGGAAAATATCTTTGAATTCATTTGCGTATTGCCAGGCAATGCGATCTCGATCCTGTGCGGCCTGCATGGCTTCAAGCAAAGTCACTGTGGCCTGATCGCGAACATCATGATCATTCGCATCCCCCAGACCTCCGGGATTGGCAAGTGCGATAGCTTCGAAAGCGAGTGTCGCATCTTCGACTGTCAGATCATCAAGCACTTTATAAAGAATTTGCTGAAGGAATTCATTTTCTTTTTTGATAAAAGCAGCCTGTGCCAGCGGTGCGGCCAGCAAAATGATGCCTAGGTTCGTATTGCAACCCACCTGTGACATCGTAAGTTGAACACTTTGCAGGATTCTTTCACCCACTGTCAGATCAGGATTTCCCATCACCGGACTGATCAGTTCTGCACTACGAATAAAATCATCCGCTGCCATCCCATGTCCATCCGAATGAACACTGACATTGCCTGGTTTGAAAGCGTTTATTTCTGTTATGCAGCTTTTGTAAACAGCTTGTGTGATCAGATCAGATTTTGATGCCATTATTTGAGAACTTCGATCTTTAATGAGGCAGCCACTTTTGACAGGAAATGATCAGACAGGCGTTCGGCCAGATTAAAATCACAGACCTTTTGCAACCCCCACCAAGCGGGAACACTATTCACTTCTGTCACCAGAAAATGACCTTGCTCATCCTGCATCAGATCGACACCGGCATAGTCAATGTCTACGGCTTTAACGGCGGCTTCGGCCAGATCAGCCAGATGTTGATCAAACAGAATCGAATGACATTTTGCTCCCTGAGCACGATTCGTGATCCAGTGATCACCTGAGCGTAACATCATAGCTTCAGCTCGCCCGTTGATCACAAAAACACGCCAGTCTTGATGATGATCTGTGTTTTTATCAATGAAGCGCTGCAAATAAAAAACATCACCATACAGTTCCAGATCATCAGGCAAGTCTTCCGGGGTTTCTATCTTGACCAGACCAATCCCCTGGGAACCAAATAAAGGTTTCATCACCAGAATATTACCTTTGGAAGTTTGCTCCAGAATGATTGATCGCGCCTGTGATTCCGATTCGCAGATCCAGGTGTCAGGTGTCGGTAAACCGTGGTGATTCAGCAGAAAAGTAGTCATGGTTTTATCGACTGTTCTCTCAATGGCACGACCATTGTTGTAGACCACCGTACCGGAATCATAAAGAGAATGAAGAATGTTGAGTCGTAAAATAACCTGTTCCAATGTACCACCGGGGACACCACGAACAAATACACCAGCCAGTCTTTCCCCATCAAAACCAGGGATCACAATTGATGTTTGTCTTGACGCATTTTGTCCCTGGATAGCAAGATGACAATCCATCAATGAGACATAATGACTTTCAAACCCACGCTTGGCAAAAGCTGCCTTTAACTGGCGGCCATGCCATCCCGGATCATCGGTGATTATGGCTATCTGGTCAGGAGGTATCATGAAATTTTTCGGTGTAATAATTTTTTAGATGGCGATTGAAAAAGGATCTTCTGAAATAACAGAAGATCCTTTACTTAAACAATAAAAACAAGTTCTTAATTAACTGAAAGACTGATCCAGCAGTTTTTCGTCCAACTTCCCGGCATGGAAACTCTTGCCCGTTTTGACGGAAGAAACAGTCACTTTTGCAGGGCTGAATAACATGGGATCAATTTTATAAAAATCGTAACCGGAATCCTTGAAAATATCAGCAAATGGTTTGCCATAATCTTTTGACGAACTACTTGGCAGATTTTTTGCCAGCTCTTCAGCTTCATCATTCTCTGCATCGACGAATAAATGAACCTCTCCCCCAAACAGGATCGAGTCGTTAGTCCGCCCCATGGCTTTAACAAAATCAGTATGTGGTGGAGAAACAGGAGCTGTCGCAAAGCCATCTACAATTTTGTCCAATGGAAAGTGTAACTCATGTGCTTTGTGCAATGACGTTTCCAGAGAACGTGCCACAACCTGGACGCCACCAGCCAGACTTGAAGTGGGTGTCAGAATAATCGTCAGGTTTTCTACTTTGACCTGACAACGCTCTGCAATTTCATCGGCCAGTTCTGCGGGTGGATTTTTATCAACTTCTATCACCATGATCGCCGTATCACTTTGATCACGATAACCTAATTCATCAAACAAAGGTTCGTTACTGCCCAGAGCGCGAGCCGGCCCTGAACCCAACGCCATAAATTTCTCCTTGCCTTCCCCATGCGACAAACTCCAGCCAGCATACTGGCTGGCAAGACAGGCAATCACCGGGTTTGATGTATAAACATCGATATTAGTACGCCAGTTATTAAAGTTGTTGCTTGAACTGAAATGCACCTCTCCAAGCCCTCCCAGACAGATTTCACCCACCAGTCGTCCGGCCTCAAGCCCACCCGGTACCTTTACACCGGCATCTATCACTGTTGTTCCATTCGAGAGTTTTTCGATCCCAATCCGCAACGCTTCCGCATTGTCGATCATCCTCTCAACAATGGGAGCTGCCAGTTGGTTTACACTCGGTTTGAATTGTTGTGTCATATTTCCTTCTCGTTTATTTAATTTTCCAAGTTATAAGATGATCAGATGATCATGCCCTATGATCACGATTCCATCAATAGCAAAAAAATAATGATATCGGCGTGAGTTTTGCATTGTGTTCCAGTATTAAGCTCAAACTGGAAAACTAATGGCACGAAACTCCTTTAAAACCATTCGTATTTTTTTCCTGCTCATGATCCTGTTGTTTGTTGCGCTCTATTCCTGCGAACAAAAAAGGGCCTCGACTTCCTGGTATAAAACAGTGGAAATCATGATCTATCCGATTAATGTTGATGGCAGTGCTGTTGTTGACCACTACATAAAAACCTTACAGGACAAAAATTTTTCTCATATTGATAAATTTATGGCAAGAGAGGCAAAAAAGTATCATCTCATCCTGAGCACACCGACGAAAACACGTCTTGGATCTCAAATTAAAATAATGCCTCCAACACCACCTGAACCAGGTTCAGGTATTCTTTCGGTCATCACCTGGAGTATTAAATTCCGTTATTGGGCCTGGAAAAACACCCCAGATGATGAATCTAATCTTCGCCGTGCACGGATGTTCGTACTCTATCATGAAGCCGTTGATGGGAAACGGCTTGCCCATTCTTACGGTCTAAACAAAGGCTTGCTGGGATATGTCAATGCATTCGCATCGAAAGAACAACAAGGCCAGAATAATATCGTCATCGCGCATGAATTTTTACATACCGTTGGGGCTTCTGATAAATATGGCCTGGATGGTGAACCAATTTTCCCCATCGGGTTTGCATCGCCTGATCTGGCGGATCCATACAAACAAAAAAAGGCGGAGATTATGGCCGGACGGATCCCCATTTCAGCAACTGAATCACACATGCCCCGGAGTCTGAAAAGTTGTGTGATCGGGAAGGAAACAGCTTTGGAGATTAACTGGTTGAAGAATTTGTAGGTTTATGGGCATGAGCCTGATCTCCATTACCTTCTGAATCATTATCCTCTGAACTGTCTTCAGTATCATTTTCGTTTTCAGAATTCTGTTCTGAATCTTTATCCTGATTTTGTCCTTCAACCAGTTGAAAAGGTTCATTGAACAGATCGCCTGCAATCGTATCAAGATCGCGTAACTCGGCCAATGTTGGCAATTCAGATAAGCTTTTCAGATTAAAATAATCAAGAAAATGTTTGGTCGTAGCAAAAACGGCAGGACGTCCGGGAACATCGCGGTGTCCTGCCACTTTGACCCACTCTCTTTCCAATAATGTTTTGATCACATTACTGCTGACACTGACACCACGAATTGACTCAATTTCACCACGTGTAATCGGTTGACGATAAGCAATGATCGCCAGCGTTTCCAGTAAAGCCCTTGTATAACGCGGTGGCCGTTCTGTCCACAGACGATTGACCCATTTGGCCACGTCACTTTTTGCCTGTAAGCGATAACCACTGGCAACCTGCTTCAGTTCGATACCGCGATCGGCATAATCTTCCTCCAGGTTTTGTAGCGCGTCACGTATCTGTTGACGTTCAGGTGGTTCGCCTCCATCTTCTTTAAATAAAGATAGCAGTCGATCAATACTCAACGGTTCATCAGCCACCATCAGAGCAGCTTCAAGAATATTTTTTATTTGCTGCCCAATTTCAGGGTGGTTCTCTGTACTCATGCGGCCGCCCTCAGGTAGATTGCCCCATCAGGATCATTTTGTACCATTTCGATCAGGGTTTCCTTTAATAGTTCTAAAATTGCCAGCAAAGAAACCACCACACCGGCCTTTCCTTCTTCTGGCTTAAACAATTGATTAAATTCAATAAATTCATCACTTTTCACAATTTCGAGCACAATAGTCATTCTTTCTCTGACAGACAGTGGTTCTCTTTCAATCTGGTGACTGCTAAACATCTCAGCCCGGGTCATCACCTCTCGAAAGGCCTGTAAGATTGATTCCAGAGAAACTTCAGGTAGAGGCCGATCCTGGTTTTTATAAGGAAAGTCGATAACGACAGTTCTGATCTCTCTTTCCAGCCTGGGAAGTTCATCGATCTCTTCAGCGGCTTTTTTATACCGTTCATATTCCTGCAAACGACGGATTAATTCTGCACGTGGATCTTCTTCCTCTTCCTCCTCATCATGCACTCGCGGTAACAACATTCGTGATTTGATCTCAGCCAGCATCGCTGCCATTACCAGATACTCAGCAGCCAGTTCCAGTTTCATTTCTGTCATCA
Organism: Gammaproteobacteria bacterium; assembly: GCA_026984275.1. Classification (GTDB taxonomy): domain Bacteria; phylum Pseudomonadota; class Gammaproteobacteria; order CAJXQU01; family CAJXQU01; genus CAJXQU01. Next base: position 3,606 of record JALSSM010000377.1, on the reverse strand, counting down.
GCTCGATATAGGTCATGTATTGTTTTGTTATCTTCGCGATGGGAATATCAAGAATATCGAGATTCTGTTTTTTGATCAGATACAACAACAGATCCAGAGGCCCTTCAAAGGCCTCGAGAAAAACTTCCAGTGCTTCCGGTGGAATATACAGATCTTTGGGAGGCGTGGTAACGGGTTGTCCCTGCACAATAGCAAACGGCATTTCTTCCTGCACTGGATGGTGCGTCTGGTCTACCGCCTTATCTGCATCCTGACTCATTTATAAATCAATCCCATTGATTGTCTGACTTCTTCCATCGTATCACGTGCAACATCACGCGCCTTTTCACAGCCTTCGTCGATGATGTTCCTGACCAGATCTGGATCAGATTCATATTCCCCGGCACGCTCATGTAACGGAGCCTGTTCTTTGATCACCGCATCAATCAATGGTTGTTTGCAATCCAGACAACCCATCGCTGCTGTTCGGCAACCTTCGCTGGCCCATTTTTTTACTTCTTCGTTCGAATAAACTTCGTGTAATTGCCAGACCGGACATTTGGCCGGATCACCAGGATCCGTCAGTTTCACACGCGCCGGATCCGTTGGCATGGTGCGTAATTTCTTGGTCACAGATTCAGGATTTTCTCGCAAGCCGATCATATTGCCATAGGACTTGGACATTTTCTGCCCATCCAGACCAGGCATCTTAGACTGTGGTGTCAGCAAAGCTTCTGGCTCAGGCAGAATCACTTTGCCACCACCTTCAAGATAGCCAGACAAACGCTCTTGATCACCCAGGCTGATATTTTGCTGTGCTGTTAGTAGAGCGCGTGCTTTTTCCAGCGCCTCCGTATCTCCCTTTTCCTGAAACTGTTTACGCAGATCAAAGTAAAGTCGGGCACTTTTTTTACCCATTTTCTTCGCTGCCGCTTTGGCTTTTTCTTCAAAACCGGCTTCACGTCCATAAAGATGATTAAAGCGCCGCGCGACTTCCCGCGTCAATTCAACATGGGCCACCTGATCTTCTCCAACCGGCACCTTGCCAGCCCGGTAGATCAAAATATCGGCAGATTGCAAGAGTGGATAGCCAAGAAATCCGTAGGTTGCGAGATCTTTCTCTTTTAATTTCTCCTGTTGATCCTTATAGGAAGGAACCCGCTCCAGCCAACCTAACGGTGTATGCATGGACAGTAATAAATGCAATTCGGCATGTTCTGGAACACGTGACTGGATAAACATGGTTGCCTGTCCGGGATTCACTCCAGCCGCCAACCAGTCGATGACCATATCCCAGACGCTGTCAGCAATGATACTGGTCTCATCATAAGCGGTGGTCAGCGCATGCCAGTCCGCAACAAAAAAGAAACATTCGTATTGATTCTGTAAATCGATCCAGTTTTTAAGAACACCGTGGTAATGACCAAGATGTAACCGGCCTGTAGGACGCATTCCGGAAAGAACGCGTTGGTTCGGGGTTGGACTCAAGTTAAGAATTCTCCTTTTTTAACTGAACAGGATATATACAAGCCGCGAAATATCAATCCCGGCAAAACTGGAAAACAAACCCATCACAGCATTGACGACAGGTAATAAAATTATACCAAGTAGACCAAGAAACAATAAGGCCACCAGAATGATCAGGCCATAGGGTTCAATCTTACTGAATTTATATGCCAACGGTCCCGGTAAATAAGAAGCCAGTATCCGGCTTCCATCAAGTGGTGGAATGGGCAGTAAATTCAACACCATCAGAATACAATTGATGTAAACCCCGATGGATGCCATGTAAAGGAGCGGTATTGATAACCAGCTAATTGATTCCGGTAGCAACAGAGCAATTTTCAGGAAGATTACCCAGAGGATCATCATGATGAGATTTGCACCGGGACCCGCTAAAGCAACTTTTGCCATATCTTTCTTGGGATTCCGCAGGTGGTTAAAGGAAATCGGAACAGGTTTAGCCCAGCCAAAAATAAAACCTGTGGTGAAGGCCATCACTGCTGGAAGAAGAATCGTGCCAACAGGATCGATGTGTTTGATCGGGTTAAGACTCAGGCGCCCCATCATCTCAGCGGTGCGATCACCATATAATTTAGCCATCCAGCCATGAGCAACTTCATGCAAGGTAACAGCCAGTAATATCGGTGGGACAGCGACAATTATTTTCTGGATAAGAGAAAGTTCTATCATGATTGTCTATTCAAATTCCTCAGGGATAATTCCCTTATTCAAACTGGCTCACATCACCACGCCCACGCCGTCTGATCACAGGATAATCATTCATCAATTCGATGACAGAGGTTGGTTCCAGTTCGCATGGACCACTGTCGATGACAATATCCACCAGCTTTCCAACCCGATCATTAATCTCATCTGGATCACTCAACGGTAGATCATCACCTGGCATCTGTAACGTTGAACTCATAATGGGTTCTCCCAACGCTTCCAGTAAGGCCAGAGCAACGGGGTGATCCGGAATTCTTAAACCAATCGTTTTTCGTTTTGGATTTTGTAATCGTCTTGGTACTTCACGTGTTGCTTTAAGTATGAAGGTATAAGGCCCCGGAGTCAGTGACTTAATGATTTTATATGCACTATTATCTATCTTTGCATACAGTGATATTTCTGACAGATCACGACACACCAGCGTGAAATCATGATTATCATCCAGCTGCCGGATCTTGCGGATTTTATCCTGCGCGGCCTTATCCCCAATATGACAACCAATGGCATAACAGGAATCCGTAGGGTAAACCACGACCCCACCCTTACGCATTACAGCAACCACTTGATTGATCAGACGCAACTGTGGATTGTCAGGATGAATTTGAAGTGTTTGTCCCATGTGTTGTTATTATATCCGTAATTTCTCTCAATTTAGCGGTCAACCAGGTGTGTAGCGCGTCTTTTTCCGCTAGAATCTCACCAACTTTTTTATTCTAACTTTATATTGCATGAAATTCCTCTTTGATTTTTTACCGATACTGCTTTTTTTCATTGCCTTCAAGATCCCGGATGATCCTCAGGAAGGTATTATGCTGGCAACGGCCGTAGCCATTGTTGTCTCGATCGCACAGGTTGCCTATAACTGGTTCAGACATCACAAGGTCGAAAAAATGCATTTGATCACCATGGGGCTGATCGTGGTTCTCGGTGGTGCCACGCTACTATTACAAGACGAACGTTTTATCAAATGGAAACCCACCGTCGTAAACTGGCTATTTGCCGTCGTTTTTCTTGGTAGTCAGTTTTTCGGCAAAAAAAACATCATTAAAAGAATGATGGATGAGCAGGTTGTTCTGCCGGAACACGTCTGGGGAAAACTTAACTTTGCCTGGGCATTGTTCTTCTTTGCCACAGGCTGCGCAAATCTTTATGTGGCCTTTAACTACGCGACGGAAACCTGGGTAAATTTTAAATTATTCGGCATACTCGGTCTCACCATACTGTTTGTAATTGGGCAGGCTATTTATATGTCACGGTACATCGAAGAAGATGAAGAACCCGAAAAAGTAGAATCCGGAGAATAAAAATGTATTACGCTATCATGAGTGAAGATATTGAAAACAGTTTAGAGCTACGCATGAAAACGCGTCCGGCTCATATCGAACGACTGAAAAAACT
>JALSSM010000376.1 GCA_026984275.1 Gammaproteobacteria bacterium | reverse complement strand
TCATAAACGGGTATCAGATCCATACCCATAGGTGATTTACCCGGCTTGTCACGTTTATAATTTGCATCCATTGGTGCAACCCAGTAAATAGGCTTTTTCTCATCGCCTCCCATGCTTTGATCCTGCATTGATATTGAGGGTTGAAGCCAGAATAAATAGATGGCCACCATCGCCAGAGCACCAAGAACAAGACCTATAAACAGTGCACCAGTCATTTTTACTTTATTACTCACTTTTCTACTCCTGAAGTTTGATTTCCGGCAACGATTTCATTGGCATCATCCGCGAAAAAATAATTCAATTGAACAATGCTTTTCTGTCTTTCCACATCAATATCCAGTGCATCTATTTCTGCATTCAGATCAGCAATTCGTGCGCGCACCACTTCTGCAAAGTCTCCCTCATCATTGGTATATGCCGAAAGAGATGCCTCGGCCTGTTCGTGCATCTGCGGAAGTAGTTGTGATTGATAAAGCTCCTGTCGTTCATTCAATCGCCTCAGACCTGTTTTTGCCGTATCAAAAGAAGCGATAAGTTTTCTCAGTAACAGCCATTTTTCTGTTTTGACCGCTTCAGCTTTGTAGACAGCAGACTCCACTTCTTTGTCCTGTTTGTTGGCCGTGAAAAGGGGGAGATCAAAAGTCACACCGAAGGATAAAAAGTCAGCGCGGTCATTACCAAATTGATTCTCGGCACGAAAACCGTATCCAGCATTGATCCCCCATTCTGGTTTGTATTTCTGTTTTGCCAGAGCGATTCCCGTATCGGTGGATTCAATCTTTTGATCAAGTGCTTTTACTGCAGGATGTTGAGAAAAATATTGATACAGAACTTCAGGATTAGTCTCTGACTCAGGGTCGCAAAGTTGAGCATTGATCAGCTTGATGTCCGGTAATCTTTTATCCAGTTGCAGATTGAATATCTGAAATGGTGTTCCGGTACCTGACCTTGTTGAATATTGATCGACAAAATAATCACTGAGCCATTCGGACAAACGTCGCTGAAACATCTCCTGTTGCTGGTACAACTTTGTCAGCCGATCATCCAGACGAGTTAGCTCCAGTTGTGCACGAATAATATCCTGCTGCTGGGTCATCCCATAAGCAGAGGCATATCCAATTTCGGCCACATCAGCCAGTTGTTCAAACAGTGATCGATCTTGCTCGATCAACGCGATACTCTCCTGTGCCTTATAGGCATCCAGCCACAATTGACTCACTTTAACTGCCAAACGGGCTTTTCGGTCTTGTCTCTGATGAGGGTACTGATCTGCTTCCAGTTCCAGTTGCTTTTTTCTGATCGCAAGACTGTCACCACGAGGGAACATTTGAGAAACTCCAAATTTTAGATAATTGGTCATGTTCTCCTGGCCAATATCAAAGGTATCCACCGGCAGGTTTACAGTGCTGATCGAGACTTTTGGGTCTGGCAAAGTGCCAGCAGAAACACTCATTGCAGATATGGAATCCTGAATATGCTGATTCCCCACCAGCCAGGGATCTTTTTCCAGGGCCGCCGTAACAGCGACTTCAAGTGTCAACTTGTCACTTACAGATGTTTCAGCACAAATACTTGCTGAAAATAAACCAGAAATTAATATGCCAAGCATTAGTAAAAACTTTATGCTTTGCTTTGCAGGTGAAACTGCGATTACTTTTATCATCTTCCTTACTCCCTGTTCCGATCATCCGCGACTATGTCCAGACAGGAACCGGTTAACTTATTGAAAAACGTTTTGGGAAGTTATTTATCCCAACCAATACAAACAGAATATGACAGCACCGTCTTGGTAAAGACGGATCTATCCTGT
>JALSSM010000375.1 GCA_026984275.1 Gammaproteobacteria bacterium | reverse complement strand
GGAATATTCCGAGGAAGATTCTGGCATTTTCTCCAGACGTCGTAATTCCTTGAGCGCATGCTCTTCCACTGGCTCAGGCATTTCCGCCTTGATGATCGCTTCAGTAACTTCTTCAATTTCTGATCCCTCATCTTCACCCAGTTCTTTTTTGATCTCTTCCATCTGCTCACGGAGCATAAATTCACGTTGTCGCTCATTGATTTTTTCCTGAGTTTTCACATGAATTTTGTTAGAGATTCTAAGCACTTCAACACGGTGACTGACATGCGTCAGAACCTTATCCAGTCTTTCTTTCAGATCAATTGTTTCCAGCACATCCTGTTTTTCTTCGGGTTCAATATCAATAAAGCTGGCCACAATATCTGCCAGATCAGAAGGTGAAGTAATACTCTGGATCGCGTTTGCCAGTTCCATCGGTGCATGTGGCAATAATTCCAGTCCTTCAAGGGCCAGTGTCTTGAGACGATGAACACGTGCTTCTATCTCTGTATTCATTTCATCTTTTTCACGGATATAATCTACCCGTGCCAGCATGAAAGGATTTCCTTCGATAAATTCCAGAACCCTGAAACGCTGCTCACCCTGACAGATCACATGATGCACATCTTCCTGTGGAATGTTGCCATAACGTAGAATGGTGGCCGATGTTCCTACCTTATAAAGATCGGCAGGACCGGGTTTTTCTACATCGGGATCTCGCTGCATCAAAAGCCCTATTCGGCGTTTGCTGGAGAGCGCTTCTTCAATACCGGCAATTGAGGCTTCGCGCCCAACCTGCATAGGCATCATGACACCAGGAAACATCACCAGGTTCCTGACTGGTACGATAATTAAAATATCTTCTGGTACTGCTGGGAGTAATTCCTGAGAAAATGTATTATCAACGTTGCTCACTTAAGATTCCTTAAAATATAGAGATGATCTTCAGCTATTCGATCCGATCATTGTTTTGCCACAGAAATAATTAATTTGTATATATGGCCACGAGTACAAATAACAAGCCCTGTTGCTTATTATTTCTAAATAAAATAATAAGCCTATTATCACTGATAATGTGTTTTATTTCAGTACATGCAAATGCAAACGAACTGAAAAACTGGCATTAATATGAAGATCAGCTGTTCGGATTTTATCTCAGGTACCCCTCTCACTGGATCACAAAACCACCTCGTGGAAATCCAGATGTTAAAGTCAAAGTCTCCAGTAACTTAAATGATAAGGCTAATTGCTATGTTGAGGTGACAAATAAAACAGGCCGATCTTCTGATGACAAACTGATTTTACAGGAAATCAGCTTAAGATTTCCTGATGCCAAACTGATAGAAGCGGGATCTCTTATCCTGGATGGCATTCCGGCTAATTTTGTCCATGTCACGATGGAATTCAATAACTTTAATAGTCCAATATCAATCCATAATATTATGACAAGGGTAGAAAAAAACGATTTGCTCTACACAATCACCTGTGGTTCATTCAGTTCAGGTTTTGAGAAAGCAGAACCTGTTTTCCAGGATATTATCCGTCGTTTTGGTTTCCTTGACTGACCCGTTCATAAACAACGAAGCTATAGTGGTGTTCGTTGTTCTCGTCTGCTGAAAATTCAGTTCGAGAAATTTCCTGCCACTCATCCGGATCAATTTCCGGAAACCAGGTATCACCTTTCACTTCGGCATGGACTTCTGTCATGTAGATATGATCAGCAACAGGAAGCGTATCCAGATATAGAGAAGCCCCGCCAACCATCATGACTTCTTCTACATCCTCAACAAGTTCCAGTGCCGCTTCCAGAGAAGTGACAACATCACATCCTGGTGCTTCAAAATCTGAATTTCTGGTGACGACAATATTTCTTCTTCCTGGCAAAGGACGACCGATAGATTCATGGGTTTTTCGACCCATGATGATCGGTTTGCCCATGGTGATGTCTCTGAAATATTTCAGATCAGAAGATAAATGCCATGGCAATCCGCCATCAATGCCGATAACACGATTTTTGTCCATGGCGACAACAAGAGAGAGCTTCATATTTAAACGGCGATCGGTGCAGGAATGGCGGGATAACTTTGGTAATTATTCAGTTCAAAGTCTTCATACCTGAAATCAAAAATAGTTCTCACATCTGGATTTATTTTCATCTCCGGTAACGGTAAAGGATCTCGCTGTAATTGCGTATCAACCTGATCAAAATGATTAACGTATATATGTGCATCTCCTAAGGTGTGGACAAATTCTCCCGGTTGTAAACCTGACACCTGCGCGATCATCATGGTAAGAAGTGCATAGGATGAAATGTTGAACGGCACACCGAGAAAAATATCGGCACTGCGCTGGTAAAGCTGGCAGGATAGCTTTCCATTCGCCACATAGAACTGAAAGAAGGCATGACAGGGAGCCAGTGCCATTTTATCCAACTCACCCACATTCCAGGCACTGACGATCAGGCGACGGGAATCAGGATCATTTTTAATCTGATCGATCAATTGTGAGATCTGATCGATGGACTGACCATCAGTTGTTGGCCATGAACGCCATTGTGATCCATACACCGGTCCAAGATCACCGTTTTCATCAGCCCACTCATCCCAGATCGAAACACCCTGCTGCTGCAAACTCTGAACATTGGTTTCGCCCTGCAAAAACCAGAGCAGTTCAAAAATAACGGATTTGAAATGGATCTTTTTAGTTGTAACAGCCGGAAAGCCCTGCGCCAGATCAAAACGCATCTGATAACCAAAAACACTCTTTGTCCCTGTACCGGTCCGATCGTTTTTTTCCACACCAGACTCTTTGACATGTCTTAAAAGATCGAGATATTGCTGCACTTTAAGATTCCTCTTTATTTCGATAGGCGAGTAGTAACAGGATCAATCCAATAATGATCATCGGCAATGAATAAACCTGTCCCAATGTCACCCAGTCAAAGGCGATATACCCCACATGTGCATCAGGTTCGCGAATAAACTCCACCAGAAAACGAAAACAGCCATAACCCAGTAGAAACAGTCCGGAAACGGCTCTGAGAGGTCTTTCTTTGCGTGAGAAAAACCACAGGATCAGGAACAGAAGCAAACCTTCGAGTGCCGCTTCATAGAGCTGTGATGGATGTCTCGGCACACCACCAGCAGCATAACCTGGGAAAACCACTCCCCAGGGTTTATCGGTTGGTGCACCCCATAATTCACCATTAATAAAGTTTGCGATGCGGCCAAAAAACAAGCCCACAGGAACAACTGGAGCAGTAAAATCAGCGATCTGGAAAAATGATTTGCCGGTTTTTCTGGAGAATAATGCGAACGCGATCAGAACGCCGATCAGACCACCATGGAATGACATTCCGCCTTCCCAGACCTTGAAAATGGACAGCGGATCGGCCATATAGGAAGAAAGTTTGTAAAGCAGAACATAGCCCAGGCGGCCACCAAGAACAGCCCCAAGTGCGGCATAAACCACCAGATCCGCAACCTGATCACCGTTCCAGTTTTCTTTTGATCTGGCTCGCCAGCTCAACAGCATCCATGCCAGACCAATGCCCACAAGATAACTGATCCCGTACCAGCGGATTGCCAGCGGACCAATTTGAACAGCGATAGGATCGATATTTGGGAATTGAATCATTGAGGTCGAAATTCTAGCCCGGATAATGCATAAAGGGAACGGAATTTCTGGAAAATCTGGCAAAGAAGATGGGATAAATATCCTGAAAAGCATAACCAGAGCTATGGTTTGAAGGATTTTGTTCCATATTCGTAGCCAGATTTTTCAGAAAACCGTTCAGATACAAAGTATAAACCGAATAAAGTGCCTGTTTTTCAATAATAACAATATACATACAAAGTTTGATTTTAGATACCGGCCTTTATGTAATATCCGGGCTAACATGCCTGAATTCAAAAACTAGCCCCTGTATCAATGAGCAGGCTGTGGTTTCTATACAATGGCCTGAAATATGCTATAGTGTCAATAAGTTGACACCTTCTGTTTTTTCAGTAAGCTGGATCACCTATAAAAATAAAGATTAATGGATAATCGCGAGGGATAATCATGGATAGACAATTATTTTCCACATTGCTCGAACAACTATCAGCTTGCATTGCTGTATTCATGCTGGCTTTCTCGTTCAATGCATCAGCTAACAACATCAAAATTCATGTGCATGACGCAAACAATGCCAAACCACTGAAAGGAGTGGCTGTCTGTCTTGGAACATCGGCGAACCCAAATCAGTTTGCTGCACTTCGAACCGATGCCAGAGGAAATGCCGTTTTTTCGGAGACACTACCCAGAACACAAATTCTGCTCACTGTCTCCGATCCTCAGCATAAAGGATTGCAACGCATACTCCCCACAGGGGATATCGATCTTGTCAGGACGATTGATTTACCAAGAGGTGGTCTTGGACCGGTTTGCGAGGCACCACCTGCAATGATTGAGATCAAACCGGGCATCTCAAAACACAATGCTCTGAGAATAGCCGATCTTAAACTCGACCGGGGGCATAAAGTCACTACGAGTCGCAGTGTTGTCCTCATTCCACGGATCTCTGGACAGCCAACCCATTACCGGATCAGTGAAGATCCTGAATTCAAAGACTCAAGCTGGCAGGAATTTCAAAAAACACCTCTTTATACACTCAGCAATGGTGAAGGTCGTAAGCGGGTCTTTTTCCAGGTTAGAAGAGCGGTCGAAAAAGATTCCGGGATAATTCAGATAACATCTAATGTTGCCAGTGACTGGATTACGTTCAAGATACGATAAACAGGAATAATTTTTCGAGAATAAATCGGGAGATCTGGTTTTGACATCAGATCTCCTTTCCAGGTCAATGTAATCGTGTGACATAACTTTGATATTATCAGTATAATTCGAAGATGGATCCTGCTTCTAAATCTAAAAGACTCTTCCCAATCCTGCTGGCAATAATAGGACTTGTAGTTGGTGTTCTGCTCTCACTGATAATAAACAAACCTGGCCAGATAGCCCGAACAGATGTAACCATCCCCGGTTTATTGTGGCCCAACCCAAAGCCGATCACACCGTTTCAATTGATTGATCAAAATGGTAAACCCTTCAATCTTGAAAATTTAAAAGGCCAATGGTCACTACTCTTTTTTGGTTATACACACTGTCCAGATGTCTGTCCGACAACGATGACATTAATGAATTCGATCGTAAATGAGTTATCTGCAGAGAATAAGCCTGTACCACAAGTGATCTTTATCACCGTCGATCCAGAACGTGATACACAAAAGCAGCTGGCTGACTATGTTGCCTATTTTAATCCATCCTTTCAGGGTTTGACGGGGTCAGAAGAAGCGATTGCGGCGCTGACAAAACAGATAGGGGTTTTGTCTATGAAAATACCAGATAAAAATTCAACGAATGCTTCCGATTATCTTATGGATCACTCCGCATCCATTTTATTCATTGGACCAGAAGCCAGGCTGATCGGAATCTTTTCGGCACCCCATGACAAGACTGACATCAAACAACGTTACCTGGCCATGGTTGACTTTATCAACCATCAATCATGATGAAAAAGCGACTCTTAATATTCTTAATTTCTTTTCTCTCGTTCAGTGCACTTGCCGAACAAACTGTTACTACGGAGAATGCCTGGCTTCGAGAAGCCCCTCCCACAGTAAAAGTATGGGCGGCTTATATGACATTAAAAAACCCGACGGATCAAGATATGGTGTTAATCGATGCTGACAGTCCGGCATTTGAAAATCTGATGTTTCATAAAACAGAAATAATCGATGGTATCGCTAAAATGCATCATGCTGATCACATCGTTATACCGGCACATTCCAGTTTTGAGTTTAAACCAGGGGAATATCACATCATGCTTATGGGGAGAAAAATTCCACTGAAAGAAGGAGATGAGGTCAAATTAACTCTAATCTTCAAAAACCTTGAACGTCAGGAAATAACCGCCGTTGTCAAAAAATCTTCTAACGAAAATATGCAATAATTTTTCATGAAGATGATTGATCAGGTTTTTATCCTGCTGCAACGTATCATTCCCCAGCACTGGCTTTCCATGCAGATGTATAAGCTGACACGTTGTAAAATTGGTTTTATAAAAAATTTCCTGATTAAAACCGTTATAAAACTGTATAAGGTTGATATGGACGTTGCTGTAGAACAGAACCCTGCAAACTATATCCATTTCAATGATTTTTTTGTCCGACAACTGCGAACTGACGCCAGACCTGTCACCGCAGAAGAAAAGGCTATTGCTTCACCTGTTGACGGAGCGGTCAGTCAAATTGGACCGATCAATGACACCCAGTTATTTCAGGCGAAGGGTAAAACCTACTCACTGTCATCATTGCTCGCCAATGATCAGACACTATCCGATTTTTTTATCAATGGTCATTTCGCAACGCTTTATCTTTCACCGAGAGACTATCATCGAATTCACATGCCTTTAGACGGCAGACTAAAAAAAATGACCTATGTCCCGGGCAAGTTATTCGCTGTTAACCAACGAACTGTTCGACATGTCCCAGCATTATTTGCGCGAAATGAACGCACGATTATCTGGTTTGATACAAAAGCAGGTCCGATGGTTATTATTCTGGTTGGCGCTATTTTTGTCGGCAGTATGGAAACCGTCTGGCATCAGGGAATGATCACCCCACCTTATGGAAATGAAATAAAAACATGGGAATATGATGGCAGCCTGACCCTGAAAAAAGGTGAAGAAATGGGCCGATTTAATATGGGATCAACCGTGATCCTTTTATTTGGAAAAGATCAGATTCGCTGGGTTGAAGAACTACAAAGAGATTCAATCCTGCAGATGGGACAACTGATTGGTCAGGTGATCGAAAAGACAGCTTAAATCTCGTAGTGCAGTCCACATTCTCGATCAGACAATACCTTGGTCGGATCAAAATAATCTGCTTCAGTGGGAAGATCATGCTCATACAAATAACCTTCCACATCGATTTCTGTCCAGTTGAAGAGCGGTGCAACTTTGTAAATGCCTCGTTTGGTGAGGGTCACGATATCCAGAGACTGACGGAATTCAGTTTGATCTTTTCGGATCCCGGTTAACCAAAGTTCTGGCTGAAGTTCATCAAACGCCCGGTTGAATGGTTCCAGCTTCACCTGACGAGTAAATTCCTCGTGTAAAGGATCACCAATTTCAGGAACGCCTCCCATAAGTGCATCGCGTCGGGCAGAAGTCACCTCAGGAGTGTAAATCTTCATATTCAGCGATAACTGTTTAATCAGTTTATCAGCAAACAGATAAGTCGATTTTGTATTATAGCCATGATCGGCCCATAAAACGGGGGTGTCCGGTTTTTGTTGCGTCACCAGATGCAGTAATGCAGCGGAATGCGGACCAAACTTCGTTGTAACAATTAACTTACGATTTTGGTCAACCGCCCATTGGATAATTTCCTCAGGTGTCTTATGCTTCAGCTCGGCATTGACCTTTTCGAGATCAATCGTCGCAGGTTCCACCTGAAAATTTTTATTTGCTAATAACATTTAGATATAAATAACGTATTTGATATGACTATAATTCCATAATTTCAGCTTTTGATAAAGAGATATATCGGCTGGATTCACCGTTTTATAGGATTATTTAAGAATATAGATATGCCACAAGACCTTAAAAAACAGACATTGGAATTCAATAAACTACAGAAACGCCTGCGCAGGAACGTCGGACAGGCGATCGCTGATTACAAGATGATCGAAGACGGCGACCGGATCATGGTGTGCCTGTCCGGTGGTAAAGATTCCTATACCATGCTGGATATTCTATTGAACCTGCAACGAACAGCACCGGTCAACTTCGAAATCACTGCTGTCAATCTTGATCAGAAACAACCCGGTTTCCCCGAACATATTCTGCCGGAATATCTTGAAAGCATTGGTGTTCCCTTCCACATCATTGAAGAAGATACCTACAGCATTGTTAAACGCGTCATCCCGGAAGGCAAAACAACCTGTGGGCTTTGTTCACGATTACGGCGAGGAAATCTTTATAGCTATGCTGAAGAGCAGGGATTTACAAAAATTGCCCTGGGCCATCATCGAGACGACATTATTGAGACGGTATTTTTGAATATGTTTCATGGTGGAACGTTGAAAGCCATGCCACCAAAACTGAAAAGTGATAATGGCAAACATATCGTCATCAGACCGATGGCCTATTGTAATGAAAAAGACATCCTGGCCTACGCTGAACTCAAGGACTTTCCGATCATCCCCTGTAACCTCTGCGGCTCTCAGGACCACCTGCAACGAGTAGCGATCAAAGCCATGCTCAATGAATGGTCAAAAGTACCGGGGCGTATCGAGAATATTTTCCGTAGCCTGCAAAACGTCAAACCTTCCCATTTGATGGATACTGATCTGCATCCTTTTACATCGTTGAAGCAGGATTTATCAGAAGATCAAAGTAATTCTTCTAAGAATAAAAATATCGTCAAACTGAAAATTAACTAACAGTCCGGGAAGAGTCTGTTTTTCGAGATCTACAAAACTATAAAGGGTAGCGTCACCCTGGATTTAGAAGACGGGGTT
>JALSSM010000374.1 GCA_026984275.1 Gammaproteobacteria bacterium | reverse complement strand
CACTTTTATCAACCAATAGGCGAATACAGGAAATAAAAAGAGAAACCAGCCTGTAAATTCAGAAACAGTATAGTGGCGATTTAAATAATATACTCCAGCTCCTATTAGCCAAATCGGACAAAGGAGCATAATTTTAGGGCCTGTGATCAGCAGGATCACGGTGATCAGTATTATTCGAATATTTCCTTTGAAATAGAAAGCTACTGCAAAAAACACGTAGTACCAGAATTCATAACCAAGCGACCAGAAGGCGCTGTTGGTGGAGGGTTTGACACTATAAAACCAGAGCTCATTAACAAAAAAAAGGTTGGTCAGAAAACGCAGGACGGGCATGTCATCGGCATACCACCAGCCATCATAAGCAACCGGATCAATAGTTGAACCCCACTTGTCCAATAAAAAAGTCAGGATCAAAGCTGGCAACACGACTGAATAAAGTCGAGATAAACGGCTGATAGTATAGCTTGATAAATCCTTTTCTCTGGAATCTGCGACATAAGCAATAACAAATCCAGAGAGTACAAAAAATACGATGACAGCATCACTACCGAAGTTATATTCACGAAACCATGAATATGAACCACCAGTAAGTCGGGTGAAGGCAAAATGCGATAGAAAGACAGTCAGAGCAGCCAAAAACCGGACAAGATCAAGATAGATGGATACAGTTTTGTTCATCCTGTCTCAGTTATATTATTTGCCGAGTCTCTCCATAACTATGTTTCTGGCTTTTTTATCAGTAATGAACAACAAGAGACCGTATAAAACCCCACCAACAATCACCTGGATTGCCATCGTGACTAACATGCTATCCATCTCAATTTGATCAAGAACATAATACATGACAAGTGATAACAGGATAAATTTCAGTGCAGCAAGAAAAGGAAATGAAACTATCAGATATTTTCTGGCAAAGAAGGTTTCGATCAGCGTCATAAAGACATAAGAAATCAACGTTGCCTGTGCCGCCCCTTCAATTCCGAATTGAGGGATTAGCAATATATTTAATGCGATATTCAGGATCGCTGCTGAAAGTGTAATCCACATCATGGCGGATGATTTTTTAATAAAGATTCCAGCACCCAGCATAGAATGCATTCCATAGATCATCAATCCAGCAATCACATAGGGTATCACGATCGCACCCTCTGAATATTTTCCAGAAGTGATCAAGGTCAACAGATCAGGTCCCAATACCGCAACACCAGCAATAATAGGAAAGCATAGCATCAGATAGAAATAGAGTGATTTTTCTACAAATACTTTTGTTGCATCAGCCCCTTCTTCTGCCCACAGCTTGAAGTACATAGGACGAATAGCCTGAAAAACCGAATCAACCATCATAAATTTCACATACTCGCAAAGATTATAAGCGGCTGCATAGATACCCAGTGACTCTGAACCTGATAACCAGTTAATGACATAGCGATCCCCCAGGCTTAAAATGATATAAACCAGCTCATTACCGAGTAACGGCACACCATACAACAACATGGTTTTCATCATCTCTGGTGAAAAGCTGTTTCGTGACAGCTGTACTTTACGCATCACATAATAGGCAAGAATCGAGATGACAGAGATCTGAGCAATCATTCTGGCGATAAAAACACTTTCCAAAGACCGGGAAATAAAATAAAGCGTAAAAACGATTGTCAGCAAGATACCGTATCTTTCAACAACCCGGAAAATGCTCAACCAGCCACTTTGTTGTCTAGCCTGCATAAAACCCGTCAACATGCTCAAAGACACTTCAGCAAACACAAGAATAGCGGTGAGTAATAATAGATGCTTAAGCTTTGGTTCTCCCCAGATTGTGCCTGGTAGTACATAGACAACAAGTGCCCACAGCAGCATGACGGTGAAACCTATACCTAACATCCCATAAACGATGGTTGAATAGTAAGTTGATAGATCCCACTTGCCCTTCCCTGTTTTTGCATCGGAATAATATCTGACAATGGAAAATTGCAGACCTGATTTACCAAAAGCGGCGATAAAATAGATGGTCGTAATAACCAGGCTAAGTAATCCATAATCACTGACCGATAACATCCGGGTCAGGATCGGGAATGAAATAAGGCCGGCAAAGGTACCTGCCAGACCAGCAAGAGAATATCGAGATACATGAACCGCAAGGTTTCTTATCATGATGAGATTGTTCTATTTAGGAGTCAGTTATGTCAGTTTATTTATAACTTTTTTCAGGTCATCCGGTAATGGGGCATCAACAGAAATGCGATCCAGGTCATCAAGTTTGAAACTTATATGATTTGCATGCAAAAACAAACGCTTTAAACCCAGAGTTTTCATTGTTTTATTAAATTCTTCATTACCATATTTGTTATCACCAGCAATTGGCGTGCCTGAATGTGCAGAATGTACTCTAATTTGATGTGTACGACCTGTGTGCAAGATGACGTCCACCAGAGAAGCTTCTGTGAAACCCTCCAGTAAGGAAAATTCTGTTTTGGCCGGTTTACCATTTTCACTGACTTGTACGAGTCTTTCACCACCACGTAAAGTATTTTTTAATAATGGTACGTCAATCATTTGTCTCCCGTCTTTCAGAACACCCTTGATCAGAGCATAATAACGTTTAGACATATTATTGTCCCTGATTAACAGGTTCATTTTCCGTAGCACTTGTGGTTGTTTCACCAGAATCAGACAACCAGAGGTCTCACGATCCAGTCGATGTGCCAGCTCGATATAACTATCTTTGAATTCTGGCATTGTCCGAATGGCTTCGATCACACCAAAATCACAGCCAGAACCGGCATGAACAGGAATTCCGGAAGGTTTGTTGATGATTAAAAAAGCGTTGTCTTCGTAAAGTGTGCTGGATTTAAGTTGATCAATCACACGGTGTGGGATCTGTAATTTTGCTTTATCATCAAGAAAAACGGGAGGCACACGTAAACTATCGCCCGAAACCAGACGGTAATTCGTCTTGATTCTTTTTTTGTTAACCCGAACCTCACCCTTTCTTAACATCTTGTAGATACGCCCTTTTGGAACATCTTTCAGATAATTAAACAAAAAGTTATCCACACGGCGACCAGCATGATCTCTATCTATCGTAAGGTACTGAACCTGCTGGAAATGAGTATCAGTTGATCGATTGTTTTTGCGATTGTTAATGATGTTTTTCTAAGGTTTGTTGCTGACAGGATCTAAGCTTGCTATTATCACACGCTTGAGTTCGGTCGTCTATCAAGAAAAACAAGCTGAATAAATGCTACCAGGAACTTAAGAGGGTATTGATGACACCGAATAAGACAGGCTTAACTGAAAGTCTGAACAAGAATTTTATCAATCATTCTACACATCGCTATAAATGAAGATTCTGGAATGATTGCAATCGCGCTCCCATCAAATAGAGATCCGTTGTCAGCATGATTCTGACAAACTCTGAAAATAAGGTTGAGCGCCTGACAGGAACATACAATGAAACGCATGATCATAAACGCGACTCAGCCGGAAGAGTTGCGCGTAGCCCTTGTGGATGGGCAGAAACTCTACGACCTTGATATCGAATCCGTAGGAAAAGAACAAAAGAAATCAAACGTTTACAAAGCAAAAATCATCAGGATTGAACCCAGTCTTGAAGCCGCTTTTGTCGACTATGGTTCAGAACGTCACGGCTTTTTACCACTCAAAGAAATTTCCCGATCAGTCTTTATCAAATCCCCATCTTCTGGTGGACGCGTCAAAATTAAAGATGTGGTGAAAGAAGGTCAGGAAATCATCGTCCAGGTTGAAAAAGAAGAACGTGGTAACAAAGGTGCTGCACTCACAACTTTTATCAGTCTGGCGGGCCGTTATCTGGTGGCCATGCCGAATAACCCGCGTGCCGGGGGTGTCTCTCGACAGATAGAAGGTTCCGATCGCGAAGAATCCAAAAAAGCGATGAGTGAACTTGAGATCCCTGAAGGAATGGGGCTGATACTTCGTACAGCGGGTGTCGGTAAAGCCACAGAAGAACTCCAGTGGGATCTGGATTATCTCATGCAATTGTGGAAAGCCATTGAAGAAGCCGCTGAATCTCGAGAAGCTCCTTTCCTGATCTATCAGGAACAGGATGTCATTATTCGAGCGATCCGAGATTATCTGCGGAATGATATTGCAGAGATCCTGGTCGATGACAAAGCACTTTATGACAAGGCCGTAGAATTTATGGAACAGGTTATGCCACATAACCTGCGCAAACTTAAGTTTTATCAGGACTCAACCCCGCTGTTTACCCGTTATCAAATCGAAAGCCAGATCGAAACGGCGTTTGGTCGTGAAGTCAGATTGCCATCAGGAGGCTCTATTGTTATTGAGCCAACAGAAGCTCTGACGACGATTGATATCAACTCAGCCCGATCAACCAAAGGTGGAGATATTGAAGAAACAGCGCTAAACACCAACCTTGAAGCAGCCGATGAAGTGGCCAGACAATTGCGTTTGCGTGATCTCGGCGGTCTGGTGGTCATTGATTTTATCGACATGTTTGCCGTTAAGAACCAGCGACAGGTCGAAAACCGTCTTAAGGAAGCACTGAAGGTTGATCGTGCGCGAGTTCAAATCGGACGTATTTCACGCTTTGGCTTACTGGAAATGTCTCGCCAGCGGTTGAGTGCCTCCCTGATCGAAGGTACACATGAAACCTGCCCACGTTGTAGTGGACTGGGAACCATTCGTGGCACCGCTTCTCTGGGACTTTATCTGTTAAGGATTATTCAAGAAGAAGCCATGAAAGAAGGTGTTGGACGTGTTGTTGTTCAATTGCCTGTCGATACTGCCACATTCCTGCTGAATGAAAAGCGATCTGAAATCACGGCACTGGAAACGCGACTGGGTGTAGATGTGCTCCTGATCCCTAACCCTCAACTTGAGACACCACACTATGAGGTCGAACGATTTCGCAAACAGGTTCTAGAAGCGTCTGACTGGAAAGAAGAACCCAGTTACGATCTGGTTAAAATTGCGGAAGAAGATACTGTCTCATCAGCTTTTACTGAGCAGGTCGCACCAGAAAAAGCCGCTGTTCAGGAAATAAGTAGAGCCACACCGAAACCTGAAGCCAGACAAGTGGTTGAAAAAACAACGGAAAGCGGCGGACTCATCAAGCGTATGTTCGGTAGTCTGTTTTCCTCAGGTTCTACAGATCAACCTGAAGCGAAACCACCGCAAAAAAAGAAAACTGCAACGCGTAAAAAAACATCTCAACGGCGTCCGGCACGGAAAAAAACAGCGAGTAGAAATGAACGTGCCTCTGGACAGCAAAGACAGGCATCAAAAAAGAAAGCGGTGTCAAAAAAGACGGCCACTAAAAAAACGCAGAGCAAATCAAACCAGAATAATAGTGAACAGACGCAGGAATCGTCTACTACAGAAAAGCAAACAAGATCTGACAGACCCAGACGTGGACCAAGAACCCGGCGTAGTAATCGGGGCAGAAAACGTGAAGATCAAACTGTTAAATCAGAGGAAAATCATTCTGAGTCAAGCGATTCGAAATCTACAGAAGTAAAAACTGAAACGACTAATGTAGAAAAAGCAGTGGCTCCTGTTGCATTGATCACAGATTCCCCTGTCTCAAAGACAGTTGCGCAGCCTGATCCTGTAAAAGAAAAGATCGAAGAAACAACGCCCAGTCCATATTCACAGGGGCTGGATGATCTGAAAAGCGAAGATTAATCAGAAATGGGATCAATTGATCCCGTTTCCTCCAAAATCAGTGCTCTCTTGTGGCGTGGAATTCGATCTCAGGCCATCGCTCAATCGCCAGATCAAGATTGACTCGAGTGGGTGCCAGATAAGTCAGATTTTCACCACCATCCAGGGCCAGATGATCGAAGGCTTTGTTTTTGAACTTTTGTAAAGCGACTTCATCGTCGCTTTCAACCCAACGTGCCGTAGCAACCTGAACATTGTCAAACTTACACTCAACGTTATATTCATTCTGCAATCGCCATGCAACCACATCAAACTGCAAAATACCTACCGCGCCTAACACCAGATCATTGTTATTCATTGGTCGGAACAATTGTGTAGCACCCTCTTCACTGAGTTGAATCAAGCCCTTAAGTAACGCCTTCATTTTCATCGGATCTTTAAGAATGACTCGACGGAATAGTTCCGGTGCAAAATGTGGAATACCGGTAAATTTCAGATCCTCTCCCTGACTGAAAGTATCACCAATCTGTATTGTTCCATGGTTATGGATACCAATAATATCACCAGAGTATGCCTCTTCAGCATGTTCACGAGCACCAGCAAAAAACGTCAATGCATTGGAAAGCTGAACATCTTTTCCGATTCTCACCTGCCGGGCTTTCATCCCTTTTTTGTAAACGCCGGAACAGATCCGCATGAAGGCAATACGATCACGATGGGCAGGATCCATATTAGCCTGAATTTTAAAAACAAAGCCACTAAATTTTTTTTCATCAGGTTCAACGACCCGACTTGTTGCGTCTCTTTTCATGGGTGGTGGCGCATGTTCAACAAAACAATCCAGCATCTCTTCAAGACCAAAACTGTTGAGTGCTGTTCCAAAATAAACCGGTGTCTGCTTTCCTGAGAGAAAATCTGCTTTATCAAAACCATGTCCAGCACCTGCCACCAGTTCAATGCCATCACAGAGATCTGAATGTAGACCTTCTGTGGCATTGATCAGTGCGTCACTTTGTAAACCTTTGATGTATTCGTCCTGCCCTTCTACAGGCTGGTAAAGTCGCGCTCGATCGTCATTCAAATTATAAATACCCTTGAATTGTTTACCTGATCCAATCGGCCAGGTAACGGGGGCGCATTGTATTTTCAGGACACTTTCAACTTCGTCCAGCAGCTCAAGTGGGTCTTTGCTGTCACGATCGAGTTTATTGATAAATGTAATGATCGGTGTGTTACGCAAACGACAAACTTCCATCAGTTTGATCGTTCTTTCTTCCACACCTTTTGCTGCATCAATGACCATCAGGGCTGCATCGACAGCCGTCAGTACACGATAAGTATCTTCAGAAAAATCAGCATGTCCGGGCGTATCGAGAAGATTGATGATGCAGCTTTTATATGGAAACTGCATGACTGAAGAAGTCACTGAAATCCCACGTTGCTTTTCGATTTCCATCCAGTCGGAGGTTGCATGCCGAGAACTCTTTCTGGCTTTGACCGTACCGGCGACCTGAATCGCCCCCCCCAGGTAGAGAAGTTTTTCTGTTACGGTTGTTTTACCGGCATCCGGGTGGGAGATGATCGCGAACGTGCGCCGTGTGCTGATTTCTGCTTTCAGATCAGACATAGTTAACTTTATTCCTTAATGATTGTGACGAACCCGGCCTTCCAGTGTCACGAATGCGACGACATGCTCGCGTTCGTCTGAAAGACTGACATGGTAATGCCTGATATTTAATTTGGCAGTTTCCTGTTTTGCATATCCCTCAAGGATCAGTATCGGTCTGCCTATTTTATTATGAGCCACCTGAATCTGCTTCAGAGTTAACCCACCTCTAAAACCTGATCCCAGTGCTTTAGCAAAGGCTTCTTTTGCAGCAAACCGTTTGGCCAGAAAGTTGGCTTTTTTATTGTCTTGCAGATATTCTTTAAATTCAGCTTCACCCAGAATCTTTTTTGCAAATTTATCACCATGTCGATCCATTGCCTGTTGGATCCGTTCAATCTGAACAATATCTACACCGATACCAAAAATCATAATCGGGCCTCACGCATGATCCGTTTCATCTCTTTTACTGCTTCGGTTAAACCGGTGAACATGGCTCTGGCGATCAACGAGTGGCCTATATTGAGTTCATTGATTTGCGGGATAGCAGCAATATCTTCGACATTGTGATAATGAAGTCCATGGCCGGCATTAACAATGAGTCCTGCATCCACGCCCTGCTCTACACCCAGTATGATTCGTTTTAATTCTTCGACGGCCTCTGGCTCTTCTGTGCAATCTGCAAAATGCCCTGTATGAATTTCAATGGCTGGTGCGCCTATTTCAGCTGAGGTTTCGATCTGTTTCTGATCGGCATCAATAAAAAGAGAAACCTCAATACCCGCATCGGTCAGTCTCTGACAGGCAATTTTAACTTTCTCCCGTTGGCCAACAACATCCAGTCCTCCCTCGGTGGTTAATTCTTCACGCTTCTCAGGTACCAGACAGCAGTGTGCGGGTTTAATGTGTTCTGCAATGGAAACCATTTCATCGGTGACGGCCATCTCCAGATTCATTCTTGTTTGCAGTACCTCTTTGAGTATTTCTACATCACGATCCTGAATATGGCGGCGATCTTCACGCAAATGTACAGTGATGCCATCGGCGCCTGCCTGTTCAGCTTCTAATGCAGCCTGTACCGGATCAGGATAGCGAGTTCCACGCGCCTGCCGAATAGTGGCGATATGATCGATGTTGACACCCAGTAAGATTGGATTTCTCATTAAATTGGATCAGTCCAGAGGAAACTGGGTATTGTACTCAGGAAGGGGTGTTGGTTTCCACCCAGCGTGTCCCATGAGCAGTTTTTTCTTTTTTCCAGAAGGGCGCTGTGTGTTTCAGAT
>JALSSM010000373.1 GCA_026984275.1 Gammaproteobacteria bacterium | reverse complement strand
CTGCAGAAGACGCCCACGAGCTAACCTTCGATCAAACGACAGAAAACGCCGAAGCCAGATTATTGATCCGCCATATTCAAGGCGTGATCAGAAATGAGAAAAAACAAATTAATAATCTTGATGGAGTATTATTGTTAAAACTAAATGGTGAGCAATAATGTTGCAAAGCTTATATTCAAACTGATCAGTTTTTATCATCACGCTGCACTATGATGACGACATTGACTTTTTGTGGATTATGGTGGATTGATATCATCCACGGCAGCCTTACCCGAGACAACATGATCAACGACAAAACCCTGTTGCTGGTAATAGGAAATCAAAGAAACTGAAAGCTTTAGATCATCTTCAACCAGTAATAATTTTTGTTTGAAATACTCCATTTTTAACACCACCTTTTGAATTTCCATATTCCATAGATTAGTTTAATTATGACATGGATACTGTCGTCAACAGGTTATAAAAATGTATCGTTTTGTACGTTAGTGTTTCATGTATATTATGTATCAATGAAAAAAATAATCGCTGATCCTAATATTCCCTTGCTTGAAAATTTTGATTCTATTGGATCTGTTATTCAGGCTCCGGGACGTGAATGGACGAATGATCTGATCAGGGATGCTGATATTTTGTTGACGCGATCAGTAACAACAGTGAATGCTAATCTTCTACAGGGTTCACAAGTAAAATTCGTTGGCACGGCAACCAGCGGTTTTGACCATGTGGATAGACAATATCTCGATCAACACGGCATCCATTTTTCTTTTTGCCCCGGCAGTAATGCAAATTCAGTCGCAGAATATGTGCTCTCGGCAATATTGGTGGTTACGGAGCCAGAACGATCTCTACAAGGTATGACGGCTGGAATCATCGGTTGTGGTCATGTTGGTGGCCGTGTTGCAGAGCTTCTTCAGGCGGTTGGGATCAACACTATTCTGAATGATCCTCCACTTAAAGATCAGACGGGAGATGATCAATATCGAACACTGCAAGAAGCCTTGTCAGCAGACATCGTGACTTTGCATACGCCGTTGACATCGGAAGGGAAACACCCGACTTGTAACCTGATCACTGATCAGCAATTACAACAGATGAAGCCGAATGTTATTTTTATGAATGCTGCCAGAGGTGGTATTGTTGATGAAAAGGCGTTGTTGAAAAGGATCAAAAAATATCCACAAATGAAAACAGTGATCGATTGCTGGAAGAATGAACCCGCCATTGATCATGATCTTTTACGTAATGTCACATTGGGTACGCCACACATTGCAGGATATAGTTATGATGGAAAAGTAAAGGCGACAAAGATGTTATATACGTCACTTTGTGATTTTCTTGAGATTGAATCTGACTGGCATGAAGCTGAAAATCACGAGGAACAATTGATGCTGAGTGGAGTAAAAGATGAGAGGCAAGCTTTATGTGAGTCCGTTTTTTCCTGCTACGATATTCGGATAGATGATCACAACATGAAAGGTTTGCTGACAATGAACCTGCCCGATTCGGAAATTGCTTTTGATCAATTAAGAAAAGAATACCGCTTACGAAGGGAGTTTGGCAGTGTCATGGTAAAGTTTATAGAATATGAAACTCTTCTGGATAAAATCGGCTTTCGGTTGGTGAAAAATCCAGAGTAAGAAATCAATGAAGGGAGAATAGTTATGAAAGTCATCATTGGGCTTCTGGTGATCGCGTTCATCGTCTGGATGTATGGATCAGCAATCAGGGATATCTATCATGCATTTAAGGTTCGGGGATTGCTGAGGGCTCTTAAAAAGCTGGAGAAGGAAGCGATTTCTGAAGAAGCTGAAGCGATTGTAAAAGCG
>JALSSM010000372.1 GCA_026984275.1 Gammaproteobacteria bacterium | reverse complement strand
TTACAGACATCTACAAAACTGGTCTGGAAAATCTGAAAAAAGTTGTAGAAGGTAGTTGAAAGTCTCATTCAGACTGTAGCTATCGATGAAGTCTGAATCTCTAAACCCGAAGCATTTTTGTCGAACACCTGGCCGATGCTTCGGGTTTTTATTTTCTGGTGTTCTTTTTTTGACACTGATTCTGGCTGCCTGTACGGAATCACCCACTCCCCATGCATGGATAACGAATCAATTGGATGATACCGTTTCGGTCATTAACACTCGTACACAAAAGAAGATAGCCACTATTAAAGTTGGACACCGACCCGCTGGTATCGCCGTGAGTGTTCCTTACATCTTCGTAACGAATGCTGAAAGTCTTGACGTCAGTTTTATCGATCAAAAAACATTGAAGGTTGTCGGTACCGTTCCTGTTGGAAAAGGACCCGTAGGCATTGCCGCCAATCAAAGTGGAACAAAAATTTATGTTGCAGACTGGTATGAGCATAGGGTGTCTGTCATCGATACCGCAACACAAAAAATCATCAAACAAATAAAAGTAGGCGAGTCTCCTGCTGGTCTTCTAATCAATGAAAAGAAAAATCATTTATATGTTGCCAATCGAGATAGTGATTCTGTTTCTATTATCGATACTGAATCCTATGAAGTATTGACAGAATTACCCACCGGTGATGCTCCTTTTGGTTTGGCCGTAAATGCAGAAAACCAGGATCTTTATGCGGTCAATGTTCGCAGTAACAATGTCACTGTGATCGATACCAATGAATTAAAAGTTAAACAAACTCTCTCTGTTGGTGACTGGCCATACTGTGCCATCACATCACTGGATGGTAAGAAACTATTCGTGACTAATCAGGATGATGATAGCGTTACGGTTATGAATACCAAAACAGAAGAAATAATATCGGTGATTGACACAGGTAGCACACCGGAAGGAATCGACATCACACCTGATGGAAAATCGGTCTATGTTGCTAACTGGGGAGACAATACTGTGAGTGTCATTGATGTTGCTACACTGAAAGTTACTCAGACAATAGACACCGGCGAAGGCAGCCGCGCCTTCGGATTATTTATCCAATAATCACCCATAACCCCTAAGGTTATGGGTGAGAGATCTAGTTCTATTTGGCCAGTAATTTCTTGATCAGGCCAACGATCACCATCAGGCCACCACCACCCAATGCCGATCCCGCAACTTGTCCAAGCATGCCGTTAGCAGCACCGGATCCAAGCAAACTTCCTAGAGGACCACTCAGAAACTGACCTCCAATCCCCCCGCCAGCAACACCAGCGATCGTATTTCCAAGCATCCCTAAACTCAGCTTTTTGAACAAAGCTCCAATGATATTTCCACCAATTCCACCGGTGATCAGACTGGTTAATAATGGCATTAATTGTTCCATGATGAGATTCCTCTTTTGTTTTAGTTTTTTAGAAAAACAGTCGCCTTGTGTGTAGACTGTTTGTTACATTTTGTTACATTTCTGCTGGCAGGTAAAGTTTCTTTGTTGTTATACAGTCTCGGTCTGACCTGCGATATAATGAGTGATTGACTTTTTAATGAGAAAACCATGACTATCATCAAACAAGAAGATCTGATCGAAAGTGTTGCTGACGCCCTGCAATTTATTTCCAGCTATCATCCCATCGACTTTATTCAGGCTGTACACGCCGCCTATGAAAAAGAAGAATCACAGGCTGCAAAAGATGCCATGGCGCAGATCCTGATCAATTCGCGAATGTGTGCCGAAGGGCGTCGTCCCATCTGTCAGGATACGGGCATTGTTACCGTCTTTATGAAGATTGGTATGGATATCCAGTGG
>JALSSM010000371.1 GCA_026984275.1 Gammaproteobacteria bacterium | reverse complement strand
GGAAAGTCATTCGACTGGTCAATGATCCCGGATCAGCTATCAAAACCAGTGATTCTTGCTGGAGGACTTAATCCTGAAAATGTTGTGGAGGCGATCAATGCTGTCCACCCATATGCAGTCGATGTTAGTGGTGGGATAGAAATGAGCAAAGGGATCAAGGATATTGAAAAAATGAATGCTTTTATGAGAGGAATAAACAGTGTCAAAAGTTAATAGTCAGACGATGCCTGACGAGAACGGTCACTTTGGTGATTATGGTGGACGTTTTGTTGCCGAGACCTTAATGGAGGCCGTCACAGAACTGCAGGAAGCCTACGAGAAATATATAGTTGATCCAGACTTTTTGCGGGAATTTGATGATGATCTTAAATATTACGTGGGTCGGCCTTCACCTTTATATTTCGCTGAACGCTGGACAGAGCAGGTGGGTGGAGCACGTCTCTATCTGAAACGTGAAGATTTGAACCACACCGGTGCCCATAAGATCAACAACACTATCGGTCAGGCACTCCTCGCTAAACGAATGGGTAAGACACGAATTATTGCTGAGACGGGTGCTGGCCAGCATGGTGTTGCTACGGCGACGATAGCAGCACGACTGGGTATTGAATGCGTCGTTTATATGGGCTCGGTCGATGTAGAACGGCAGGCTCAGAATGTTTATCGAATGAAATTACTTGGAGCAAAAGTCGTTTCAGTCGAATCCGGGTCAAAAACCCTCAAGGATGCTCTCAATGAGGCAATGCGTGACTGGGTAGCCAATATCGATAATACTTTTTATATCATTGGAACTGTTGCGGGGCCACATCCTTATCCAGCGATGGTCAGAGACTTTCAGGCCATCATTGGTCGTGAAGCAAAAGAACAATGTATTGAAGCGGAGGGTCGGTTACCTGATGCAATTGTTGCCTGTGTTGGCGGTGGTTCAAATGCGATTGGCCTGTTCCATCCATTTATTGATGATGAATCTGTTGCCATGATTGGTGTTGAGGCCGCTGGTGATGGTATCGAAACAGGTCGCCATGCCGCTTCGCTTTGTGCGGGTAAACCGGGTGTGCTGCACGGCAACCGTACTTATCTGATCGAAGATGAGAATGGCCAGATTATCGAAACCCATTCGGTTTCTGCTGGTCTGGATTACCCGGGCGTTGGGCCTGAGCATGCTTGGTTGAAGGATATCGGTCGGGCGAAATATGTGCCGATCACCGATGATGAAGCGTTAGCTGCCTTTCATGATCTGACCAGAATTGAAGGGATTATTCCTGCTCTGGAATCCAGCCACGCGCTTGCTCATGGTGCGAAGCTGGCGAAAGAGATAGGCAAGGATAAAATTGTGATCGTGAACTTATCAGGTCGAGGAGATAAAGATATGCATACGGTTGCTGCAAGACAAGGGATTCAATTTTAAGATGAGTCGAATAAAACAAACATTTGAAAAACTGGCAGCTGATCACAAAACAGCTTTGATTCCGTTTATAACCGCTGGCGATCCACACCCTGATCACACCGTTTCATTTATGCATGCGCTGGTTGAAGGTGGAGCCGATATCCTCGAATTGGGCGTGCCTTTTTCTGATCCGATGGCTGATGGTCCGGTGATCCAGCATTCCAGTGAACGTGCCCTGAAACATAACGTCTCGCTGGCAGATGTGATGGATATGGTTCAGGAATTCAGGAAAGAAAACCAGGCAACCCCCGTCATCCTGATGGGTTACTGTAATCCCATCGAAATTATGGGTTATGACAAGGTTGTAAAACGAGCTGCAGAAGTGGGTGTTGATGGTTTCCTGACGGTGGATCTTCCACCTGAAGAAGCCGTGTCTTTTAATGAGCAACTA
>JALSSM010000370.1 GCA_026984275.1 Gammaproteobacteria bacterium | reverse complement strand
GGCTTTAGCAGGACATGTTCCAAACTGGATATGGTGGAGTTTCGATACTAATTATACGATTGTTATGATCACGGATAGTTTAATTGGATGGTTTTTTGCAGGACTGGTCATTGCGGCATTCGTAGGTAGAGAACAAAAATACGGCATTGGTGATTAAGCGGTCCATTCATCCCAATAAGGAATAGGTTGAAAACGTTCTATTAAAAAATCAACAAAAGTCCTTACTTTTGCAGACAGATGTCGACGGTGCAGGTACATTAAGTGTATTGGCCTTTGTGCAGGCTCAAAATCTTCAAGAACCACTTTAAGTCGACCAAGTTTAATATCCTGACCAACCATATAGGTAGGCTGCTGGATCAGACCAAGACCTTTAATCCCACCGACACGAAGCGTATCACCCACATTAGATTTCATACAGCCTGAAACCTTCACGTTAAAATCTTCTCCATTACGTCTGAAATGCCACTCATTTACAGGAAAACGTGGAGTAAAAAGCAAACAGGAATGACCCGAAAGATCTTCGGGTATCTTCGGAGTACCGTTTTTTTCAAGATATTCTGGCGAGGCACAGACAACCATTCTTGCCGATGCTATCTTACGTGCGATCAGACTGGAATCACTTAATGCACCGACATGAAATGCCAGATCAAGCCCTTCTTCAGCCAGATCTGCTTCACGATCACTTAAGATAAGTTCTACATTAATGTCTGGATAGACATCCATAAAATCTGCTGCTGCCCTGGAAAGATGGAAAGCACCAAACGATGAGGGTGCCATCATTTTCAATGTCCCTCTGGGTTCAGTATTGAGCTGTGAGACTGAAAGTTCTGTTTCCTCGATTTCAGCAAGAATGTGTTTAACTCGCTCGCGATAGGCAGAACCTACTTCTGTCAGGCTTATCTTTCTTGTTGTGCGGTTAAGTAACCGAATACCCAACGTATTCTCCAGAGCAGTAATATGTTTGGATGCCATTGCTTTGGAAATACCAAGATCTTCTGCAGCCGCAGAAAAACTACCCAACTTTGCGACGCGAGCAAAGACTTTCATACTGACAAGTTTATCCATAGCACTATTATTTTCTTATAAAGAAACAATATATTAACTAAAATGCTTATTGAAATGCAAATGGAAAGCTAATATTCTATGCTGCATCGCAGTAATCTTGAGTAAATTAGTAAGTATTTAGTTACTCTATTACGAAAGCTAATCGAACTATTACATATCATCATTGTCTATGATGTTACTGTAAATGATTAGAGAATTGATTTAGCACCAAACAGCAATTTATATCATGACCTCCTCTATAGAAATTGCTGATTTTTGTACACAACTGAAAAGTTGTGTACTTTTTTATTCCAAGCCTGCTGATAATAAATCAGCGGGCCTTTTTTTATTTATTGTTTACTATTTACTAACCTGTCCACCCCAAACCGGAAGCAATACAGTTAATAGATAATAAGAGAGGTACTAATTCTTTCTGTTTCTCTGTACCTGTCTTGTCTGAACCACGGAATTGTTTAATCAAACCTACCTGCTCTCTTCCTATCTGATTGATTATAGAGAGTCGTCGGTTCAGTTTCCGTCGAAATCTTGGGAATCTTTCAGCAAGTGCCCCTCCACCAGAAACACGTAAAACCTGCTGGACCGTTTTTTCATATTCAGTTTTAATCATTGAAAAAACAAGCTCTCGTAGCTCTTCATCCTGTACCAGATTGGCATATTCCCTGGCAATTCCCATATCAACCTGTATCAATGTTTTTTCTGCTTCATCAATCACAAGTCTGAATAAACGTGATTCATTAAACATTGTTCGTAATAATTTGGCTCCATCAGCACCATTTTGACTGAAGTAGTTTTCAAGAGCAGTACCTAACCCATACCAGCTGGGAACGAGATGACGATTTTGTGTCCATGCAAAGACCCATGGAATTGCTCTTAAGTCAGATAGAGAACTTGCTCCAAAACGTCTGGCAGGTCTTGATCCAATATTTAACAAAGCTAACTCTTCAACAGGACTTGCGGCTTCATAATAAGCCACTAAATTAGGTGTTTCGACTAATTTCCTGTATGCCTGATATGATTCAGATGATAAAGAGGATAGTGCCTCTTCAAACTCTGGCCTGGGTGATAGTGCATCTTCCTTTTGAGACAATAATGAATGGGCTATAACACTTTCGGCTAACAACTCCATGTTGTATTGGGCGGTTCCCCTGTTCGCGAATTTTGAAGATACAACTTCCCCCTGCTCTGTAATCCGCAATTGGCCATGAACAGAACCGGCGGGTTGAGCGGCGATTGCATGCCCGGTTGGCGCTCCTCCACGACTCACTGATCCACCACGTCCATGGAAAAATGAAATGGGTATGCCAGATTCTTCACCAACACTGGTTAATTGCTTCTGGCCGGAGGTGAGTTCCCAGTTAGAAGTCAGATAACCACCATCTTTGTTGGAGTCTGAATATCCAATCATAACTTCCTGGAAACCACCACAATCTGCTATAGATCGTCTAACCAGAGGTATGGAGAATAATTCCCGCATGATATCGGGTGCAGCTCTTAAATCTTCTATGGTTTCAAATAGAGGAACGATGGCAATTGTACAAGACTTGACGCCCTTAGAATCTTTAAATAATCCACCATATTTGGCCAAAAGATAAATACCAAGAATATCTGTTGCACTTTGTGTCATGCTCAGGATGAAGCAGCTAATAGCTTCCTTATCCATTTTTGTTCTTGTCTCGGCCACCAATTGCATCAACTCGATTGTTTCCTGTGCCTGATCAGGCAGGTTACGAAAACGAATATCATAATTTAGTGGTCTGGCCAGTTCTGATAGCAGCCATTTTTTCCATTTTTCAGAATCTTGTGCCGGACATTTTGAACTCTTTAAACCTGTCAGGGCAGACCAGATTTCCTTCAATGTTGCATTTGTTGTTGTTGAATTTTGTCTGAGATCCATGCTCACTGTTTTAAAACGAAAAGCCTCAACTTCCCGGCGCAGTGGGACTAACATGATTTTTGTCAATAAATGACTGTGGGAATCAAGGAGGGCTTTCTCCATCAATTTTAAATCATTAATTAATTCATCGGCAGTATGGTAGGCAAAATCTGAACTCGAAGGTATATTGTCCTGTTCAGCTTTGCGGATAGTTTCTTCTAGTTTAAGTGACATACAAACAGAAAATTGGCGGAATACTTCACCGGGGTTTCTGGCGGATATTTCTTTTCCCTTACCTGAAGATCTTAGCTCTTTCTTTAATTTATTCTGAAAATACTTTGGAATTTCAAGTGAGTGTTTCGCAATACTCAGTTTGCCAGCAAAATCATTTATACGATCTTTATAACGGTAAAGACTGGCACGACGATATCTGAAAAGTGTTTTACGTGTCACTTCATTCGTGACAAAAGGATTTCCGTCTCTATCACCACCAATCCATGATCCAAATTGAAAGAATGGTGGTAATGAAAATGACTGAGCTGGATATTCTTCATGTAATGCTAATTCGAATTTTGCCAGTAGCTCAGGAACACGATCAAATAATGATTCTTTAAAGAAATGTAGCCCCCATGCAACCTCCTGTTCTACACTGGGTTTTTCCAGACGCAATTCACCCGTCAACCAGAGTAGATCGATCTCATTCTTCAAATCATCAACAAAAGATTTTCTTTCTCTTGGTGTCCAGCGAGTATTATCAATCTGGATAAGAAGCAAATAAATACGTCGATGTATTTCCAGAACAGTGACACGTTTTGCTTCGGTAGGATGCGCGGTAATGACAGGTCGAATTCGAGATGTATCCAGTAACGACTGAAATTCCTTACCGGTCACACCCGCTTTTTTTGCCGTAGACACGATACTGGCAAATGATCCCGCTAATTGTGAAGCACCACGCTCTGTTTCTATTAATCGACGGCGGCGCATGCCAGCATTTTCTTCAGCAATATTCAATAACTGAAACCATATCCCCTGTGCCTGAAGGACGGGTAATAATAGATCTTCACCTGCTGAAACTTCACGATCACCCTTAATGACAGCGACTATTTCCGGCTGACGGTTTTCCAGAACTTCAAGTAAAGATTCGAATAACAGGTTAACGGTATTATCTGCATAACCCGCCACCCTTTCAGCTATTGTTTTTCCAGATGTATCCATGCTGTACCCCCACGATAGTCCCAGCATAAAATTTTTATTCTTATGCAAATTCTGAATAATTCATCCATGAATCTTTGAATAGAGAAAAATCTGACCTGTTATTTTTTAATCTCTTCCTTTTAATCCAGATCATGAGACACAAAAGCTTTTTAAACAACTCGATCTCTTGGTGGCTCTCCAGCAAAAAATGCATTTAAATTTTCAACTACACGCATACCCATGGCGATACGTGTATCGAGAGTTGCACTACCAAGATGAGGTAACAATACAACGTTATCCATCGTTAATAATTCTTCAGTTACCTGAGGTTCTTTTGCAAAAACATCAAGACCTGCAGCCTTAATCACACCATTCTTAAGTGCTTCAACAAGTGCAGGTTCATCAACAACATCACCCCTAGCCGTATTGATAAGGATGGCACTATCTTTCATTACTGCTAATCTTTCTGCATTAATCAGATTTGTATTCGAACCGCCACCAGGACAGTGCAATGTGACAAAATCAACCTGACCCAGGACTTCTTCGACTGTATCACATTGAATCGCACCATATTTATTGATGACCTCTTCACTGGGTGGAAATGGGTCGTAGAAATAGATCTTCATACCAAAACCAAAGTGTGATTTGTGTGCCATTGCCTGGGCAATTCGGCCAAAACCGATGAGACCCAGTTTCTTTCCTGTCACTTTTGTGCCCATCATGTGAGTCGGGCGCCAACCTGTCCACTCCTTATTGCGAACATGTCTTTCACCTTCACCAGCACGACGTGCGGTCATGAGCATGAGTGTCATTGCGGTATCAGCCGTACAATCTGTCAAAACCTCTGGTGTATTAGTCACAACAAGATTCTTTGCTTTGGCTGCATCCAGATCAATATGATTAAAACCAACCCCAAAGTTACCAATCACCTTTGCCTTCATGTTATCAACATTAATAACTTCTACATCGATCTTGTCTGACACGGTTGGACAAACGGCATCAGCCGTTTGAAACGCTTCTCTCAGTTGATCGGCGTTCATAGGAACATCATTTTCATTTAATTGCACATCAAACAATTCTTTCATGTGGTTTTCGACGGCTTCAGGCCATCGTCGGGTCACGATAACTTTGGGTTTACTCATTTTGACTTAACTCCTAATACTATGAATAACTGCTTAGATTACCCCTGCAATTCGTTAGAGATCAAGACAGAAAATGTGATTTTACAAGCGGCAGATGTATGCTCCTGCAGCATCTGCACTCCCCACGTCCTTATGGGTCGTAAATGAACATTTTCTAACACCGAAATAACGGATTGCAGGGTTGAGCTAACTAGTAATTACATTTTTTCCATAACTTTTGCGACTGTGGGACCGAAATCAGAAGGCGTAGGAACAATTGTTACTCCCATGTCCTGAAGTAGTTCCACTTTCTCAGCAGCACTTTCACCTACAGCAGAAATGATAGCGCCTGCATGTCCCATTCGACGACCTTTGGGAGCCGTCAAACCGGCTATATAGGCAACGACAGGTTTACTCATATTTTCTTTAGCAAACATTCCCGCCTCAACTTCCTGAGGACCACCGATTTCACCGATCATAACAATCAATTTCGTATCAGGATCTTCTTCAAAGTATTCAAAGTGATCTTTAAAAGCACTACCATTAATCGGATCACCACCGATACCAATACTGGTAGAAACTCCAATCCCAAGTTCTTTCATTTGAGATGCAGCTTCATACCCTAATGTACCAGATCGGCCAACAATACCGACGTTACCTTCCATGTAAATATGACCCGGCATGATTCCCATCATACATTTTCCGGGACTAATAGAACCCGCACAGTTTGGACCTGTCAGAACCATACGTTCTTCTTTCTTGTAACGACGCATGTATCGCTTAACCCGGATCATGTCGTGTGCAGGAATACCATCGGTAATGGCCACACAAAACCTGATACCACCATCAGCCGCTTCCATAATACCGTCAGCAGCATAAGGAGGTGGGACAAATACAATACTCGCATTAGCACCTGTTTCTCTCACTGCATCTTTAACCGTATCAAAAACAGGTCGTCCAAGGTGAGTTGTTCCACCTTTGCCCGGTGTAACACCACCAACAACATTGGTGCCATATTCGATCATTTCCTCAGCATGGAAAGTACCGATCTGGCCAGTGAACCCTTGTACGATCACCTTTGAATTTTCATCTAATAAAATTGCCATTTTTCGTAATCCTCGTCTCTTATGACTTTCCAGTGTGAGCTTTCCAGGCAGCAACGGCTTTATCAGCTGCTTCCTTCAGGGTATCGGCCATGATAATATCCAGGCCGCTGTCTTTGATGATCTTGCGACCTTGTTCGACATTTGTACCAGACAATCGAACAACCAATGGCACACCAATATCAATCTTCTGAACGGCCTGAACAACACCTTCAGCTATCCAGTCACAACGGTTAATACCCGCAAAGATATTTACGAGGATTGTTTCTACATTATCATCAGCCAAGACCAGTCGAAACGCTTTAGCCGTACGTTCAGCAGAAGCACCACCACCAATATCAAGGAAGTTAGCCGGTTCACCACCTGCATGCATGATCATATCCATGGAAGCCATAGCCAAACCCGCACCATTGATAATACAGCCAATATTTCCATCCAGACCAACGTAGCTCAAACCACGATCAGCGGCCTGCATTTCACGAGGATCTTCCTGAGATTTGTCGCGAAGCTCAGCAATTTTAGGATGACGGAACATGGCGTTATCATCAAATGACATCTTGCCATCTAATGCTAATAAACGACCATCGCCTGTGACCACCAGTGGGTTGATTTCAACCATGGTTCCATCCAGATCACGCATCGCACGATACGCACCCTGGAAGGTAGTGACAGCCTGACTCAGCATTGATGCTGGCAAACCAAGCGCAAAAGCTAATTCACGTGCCTGAAAATCCTGTAAACCAACAGCAGGTTCCACATGGATTTTTATGATGGCTTCCGGTTTTTCAGCGGCCAATTGTTCAATCTCCATCCCACCTTCAGAGGAAGCAACAACCGTTACACGTTCAGCGGCTCTGTCTAATACAAAGGCCAGATAAATTTCTCGCTGGATATCACAACCCTGCTCAATATAAAGCCTGTGTACAACTTTACCTTGTGGACCTGTCTGATGGGTGACCAGACGCTTGCCTAGCAATTCATCTGCTGCATCCCAAATTTCATCATCTGTCTTACAAATTTTAATACCACCCGCTTTACCTCGGGCACCTGAATGAATCTGTGCTTTAACGGCCCAGACTTCACCCCCAATTTCCTTGGCACGATAAACGGCTTGCTCAGGACTGTAGGCTAATCCGCCAGGTCCAACGCCAACACCGAATTCTGCCAGGAGTTCTTTTGCTTGATATTCATGGATTTCCACAATAACTCTCCTTTATTAATTATTTTTCGCAGCGATTTGATCCGCTTGTGCAATGAGATTGCGAGCCATTTTTTCTGACGCAATATCAATCATCTTGCCATCAAGTTGTGCTGCTCCTGCGCCTGCTGCTGCAGCTTCTTCAAGTGCTTGCAGTACACGACGGGCATGTGTCACAGCTTTTTCCGGTGGTGACATCACTTCATTCGCTAATGGAATTTGCTTAGGGTGAATTGCCCACTTACCGTCGTAACCGAGCGCTGCAACACGACGTGCCGCTTCTCGATAAGCATCGGGATCACTGAAATCACCAAAAGGACCGTCAATCGCGCGCAAACCAAAAGCACGGCATGCGGTCAGCATTTGTACTTGAGAAGTATGCCATTGATCATTTATCGCACCTTCACAAACATAATCTGGATTTAAGCCGCCAATAATAGTGGTACGTGAACGCATGCTTGCCGCGTAATCTCCAACACCAAAATGGAATGCTTCAAGACGCTTACTTGATGTTGCAATGGACATGACATTGGCACCACCAAGTGCCGTTTCGATTAAACATTCAAAACCGATTCTTTTCTCCAGACCCATTGCATCTTCAACTTGCGTCACCAACATATCTACAGCGTAGACATCTGCGGCAGTACCGGCTTTAGGGATCAAAATCGTATCCAGATTCTTACCTGCTTTTTCGACGACATCGACTACGTCACGATACATATAATGCGTATCCAGACCATTAATACGTACAGATATGGTTTTGCCACTCCAATCAAGATCATTGATTGCTTCAATCGCGTTTTTTCGAGCTTGTTCTTTATCAGGTGGTGCTACGGCATCTTCTAAATCAAG
Organism: Gammaproteobacteria bacterium; assembly: GCA_026984275.1. Lineage (GTDB taxonomy): Bacteria > Pseudomonadota > Gammaproteobacteria > CAJXQU01 > CAJXQU01 > CAJXQU01. Next base: position 270 of record JALSSM010000370.1, on the reverse strand, counting down.
AAAGACGTAATCGGCGTCACACGTTGCTGCTTTTTCAATCATTCCTACGTCTGAAGCCGGGACTGCTAGCTCACTACGCTGTAAGCGCGGAGTAGCGGGTTCGTATGTTGTAAAACTCATAGTTTTCTTCCTCCTAAGTTTTATTTAATATTCAATTTTTATGAATTATAGTTTTAGAGTACCATCCGCCACCCGGCAAATGGTACTTAACTAAGAACCGATTAAATTCGGTCTTTAGCTTTGGAACAAAGATATTCCTGCGAAGCAGCT